>JAYVUD010000425.1:0-3062 GCA_043788335.1 Chloracidobacterium sp.
GATCTGCGAGAAAGGTCGCCTGATCGAACTGATCCACGATTTTGTGCTGTTCGAGAATGGCGTAAAAAAGCTACCGCGGGTTCACCAATATTTTGGCATCAAGGCCGCCCAGTCCCGCATGCTTGAGCGTCGCGGCGGCATCATCTGGCACACGCAGGGCAGCGGAAAGAGCATCGTGATGGTGCTACTGGCGAAGTGGGTACTCGAAAACAACCCGAACGCCCGGATCGCGATCATCACCGACCGCGACGAACTTGATAAACAAATAAAACGGGTCTTTGAGGACTCCGGCGAGGAAATATACCGCACGACCAGCGGACGAGACCTCGTAAATCAACTCAAGCAGGCAAAGCCGCGTCTGTTGTGCTCGCTGGTCCATAAATTTGGCCGCCGTGACGTTGAGGACTTTGATGAGTTTATTCGCGAACTGGAAAGCCAGCCGAGCCAGACATTTGGAGAGGTTTTCGTTTTCGTCGACGAGTGCCACCGCACCCAAAGCGGACGACTCCACCGGGCAATGACCGCGATAATGCCGAACGCCGTCCTTATCGGATTTACTGGAACGCCGCTGTTGAAACGCGACAAGCGAACAACGCTTGAGGTTTTTGGCAGCTACATCCATACCTATAAGTTCAGCGAGGCCGTCGAGGACGAGGTCGTACTGGATCTGGTTTACGAGGCTCGCGACATCAATCAACACATCGAGGAACACGAAAAAATCGATCAGTGGTTTGAAACCAAGACCAAAGGGCTGAACGACTGGCAAAAAGAAGAGCTAAAGAACAAATGGGGCACATTACAAAACGTTCTGAGTTCGCGTTCCCGTATGGAACGCGTCGTCAAGGACATCATTTTCGATTTCAGCATAAAGCCTCGCCTGTCGAGCGAACGCGGCAACGCGATCCTTGTTTCGTCAAGCATCTACGAGGCTTGCAAGTACTTTGATCTCTTCGAGAAGACGCTGTTCAAGGGTAAATGCGCAGTCGTTACCTCATACAACCCTCAATCCGGGGATGTAACGCTCGAAGAGGTCGGCGCCAATACCGAAACCGACAAACAGTTTATCTTTAATACTTACACCGATCTGCTCAAAAACGTTCAAGCCAAGCCAGACAAATCAAAGACCGAATCCTACGAAGATTGGGCGAAGGACAAGTTTGTCAAAGAACCGGCGAACATGAGACTACTCGTCGTGGTCGACAAACTGCTGACCGGCTTTGACGCTCCGCCGTGCTCATACCTGTATCTCGACAAGTCGATGCAGGACCACGGGCTCTTTCAGGCGATCTGCCGCACAAACAGGCTCGACGGTGAGGATAAGGATTTTGGCTATATCGTCGACTATATGGACCTTTTCAAAAAGGTCGAAAACGCCATCGCGGTCTACTCGGCCGATGATCTGGATCTGTCGTCGGGCGGCGTCGATCCGAATATCTTGCTTCAGGACCGCTTAACGAAAGGCCGCGAACGGCTCGACAACGCTCTGGAAATTCTCGCCCTGCTTTGCGAACCTGTCGAGCCGCCGAAAGGCGAACTCGAGTTTATCCATCATTTCTGCGGCAATACCGAGATCGAAACCGACCTCAAGGATCGCGAACCGCATCGCGAAGCTCTCTATAAGGGCACAGTTTTGCTCGTTCGCTCGTTCGCCAACATCGCCGACGAACTGGACAAAGCCGGATATAGCGTTACGGACATCGATCGGATCAAAAATGCGGTCGATCATTACGTCAAGGTTCGCGAGATCGTTCGAAAAGCAAGCGGTGAAACGCTCGATATGAAGCCGTTCGAGGCCGATATGCGGCACCTCATCGACACCTATATCGAGGCCGACGCCCCGCGAACGATTTCGCCGTTTGAGGGTTTGTCACTGCTCGACCTGATCGTTAAGACCGGCATCGCCGAGGCAATCGCGAACGAACTTGCCGGGTTGAAGGGTAACGAAGAAGCGATAGCCGAGACGATCGAAAACAATGTCCGAAGCAAGATCATCAAAGCGAGTCTCAACGACCCTGAGTTTTACGCCAAGATGTCGGCACTGCTCGACGAGCTTATTAAGGCTCGAACGGAAAAGGCGATCAGCTATGAGGCTTACCTCAACAAGATCGCGGAAATTGCCAAATCGGTGAACGCCGGAACGGACGGCGACACACCCGAGCGGTTGGACACGCCGGGCAAAAGGGCACTCTATAACAATCTCGGTCACGACGAGAGACTTGCCCTACGGGTCGACGCCAGGATCAAGCTCGTCAGGCCCGACGGTTGGAAAGGTGTTCAAGCGAGAGAGCAGGTCATAAAACGCGGAATCTACGAGATCCTGCAAAACGTCGACGAGGTCGAACGGATATTTATCATTGTCAAAGCACAGGCTGAATACTAATGCTGACGCAGATCCAACTCGGCGATATCACGGTCGACGTGGTACTCAAAGACATCAAGAACATTCATCTTAGTGTTTACCCGCCCACCGGCAGGGTGCGGATCTCGGCTCCGTCCGGGATGAACTTGGAAACCATTCGCGTTTACGCTATTTCGCGTTTGGGTTGGATAAAGAAGCAGCAGAACCGATTCTATCAACAAAAGCGTGAATCTCCGCGAGAATTTATTTCGCGGGAAAGCCACTATTTCTTGGGAAAGCGATATTTGCTCAAGATTACTGAAAACGATTCGCCGTCAACCGTTGTGCTTCGGCATCGCGAGATCGAGTTGATCGTCCGCCCGGGAACTAGCACTGAACAAAGAAAAGCGGTTCTCGATAACTGGTACAGAAAACGGCTGAAGCAAGAATCGGCCAAGTATCTCGCCAAATGGTCACGGGAAATGAACGTTACGGTCGATGCTTTCGGAGTTAAACGAATGCGGACAAAATGGGGTTCCTGCATTCGCGAATCCGCCCGAATCTGGATAAACCTCGAACTCGCCAAAAAGCCCGCTGAGTGTATCGAGTACGTCATCGTCCACGAACTCGTCCATTTGCTTGAACGTCATCATAACCAGCGTTTCATCTCACACATGGACCACTACCTTCCTGGCTGGCGTCAATTCAAAGATCAGCTCAACAG
>JAYVUD010000426.1:0-2429 GCA_043788335.1 Chloracidobacterium sp.
TGCGACCAAACGTGCACGTGCATCGGTTCGTGGTCGCGGGTGTAGATCATCACGCGAAATCCGCTTTCCCTGACGACGGTCGGCATAAAATATTATAACCTAATCAGCTTAGGTTTGTAAATCGTTTTCTTTTTAGGGATTCAGTAGCACATACAACCGATCGGCCCAGTCGGAGCGGGCGTTTTTGAGGATCTCGTATTGGACCTGGGCCATGTCGCGGTTGTTCGCTTTGATGTAGGCTCGGCCGAGGTTGAAGCGGGCTTTTTCGAAATCGGGGTTGTAGCCGAGAGCGTTGTTGAGGGCCTCGACGGCCTCGTCGGTGCGGCCGAGTTCGATGTAGCTTTCGGCGAGGTTATTGTAGGTCTTGGCGTCGGGTTTGTAGGCTTTTAGCTGGTCAAAAGCGTTGGCGGCGTCGGCGTAGCGTTTTTGCTTGAAGAGGGCGAGGCCGAGCTTTTCGATGGCGTTGGGGTGGTCGGGTTTGAGCGTGATCGCCCGCCGATAGGCGAGGATCTCTTCGTCGGTGCGGTTGAGTTTGCCAAATGTCAGCCCGAGCGAATATTGCGTGTCGGCGTTGCTTTCGTCGATCCGGATCGCCTGCCGATAGGCGTCGACCGCCTCTTTGTACTGGGCCAGTGCGTAGCTCGAGGCGCCGATATTGACATAGGTCTCCGCCCAATCCGGCCGCAGTTTTGCCGCCTGCCGCGTCGCCCGCAGTGCCTCGGTGTGGCGGCCCAAAACGCCGTAACAATAGCCCGCCTGATACCACGCCTCGGCGTAATTCGGGTCGGCCTCGGCAGCTTTTTCAAAGTACGGCAGGGCACGGGCGTAATCGTCCCGCGAGAGTTGTGCCAACCCCTGCGAGTAGAGACGCTCGGCTGACGAACGCTTATTCCGCTGGTTTTCGGCGGCGAGCGATGAGAATGTCTGGACCTCGCTGATCCTGAGTTGCGAGATGCGTTCCGCGGGAACGGCGAAATTCAGGCTCTGCCCCTCGGCCGCCTGCAGCGTAGCGACGCCGATCACCTGGCCGGCCATGTTGACGACCGGCGACCCCGAAGAACCCGGCGAGATCGGGGCCGTGATCTGGATGATGCGGCCGTAACCGGGGATCTCGCGCACGGCCGAGACGATGCCGTTGGTGACGCTGCCCTCGAGCCCGAACGGATTGCCGATGACGACGATCGATTCACCCTCTTGCGGCACCGCACGAACGATCGGGAGCGGCCTGGCGAGTGCGGCCGGAATGTCGACCTGCAGCAGGGCAAGGTCGCCCTCGCCGTCGACAGCGAGCACGCCGCGAACGGGGAATTTACGCCCGTCGAGCAGATGTATCTCGGCCCGTGTGGACCGTTCGATGACGTGGCGGTTGGTAATCACGCGGTCCGCCGCGACGAAAAATCCACTCCCGCGTGCGACCGTATTGTCCTTAGCGTCAAACGTCTCGATCGCAACCGCCGACGGCTTGATGCGTTTTACCAGTTCCGGCAGAAAATCCTGCGCCGAGGAGGTGCCCGCGAAAAGCACGAAAGGCACGAATACAAGCAGAAGAAATTTGGCCGCAGACTTAGTCATTTTGCACGCTGAGAGTCGATTATATGTTCTTTCAACTGCGACGCCAAAGTTTTTGGCAAAAAAAAGACGCAGGGCCGTCCGCGGCCCGCCAAATTTGCACTGATCGGACAAAAGGTTAGAATCGAAATTCAGGCCTAAATAAAATTATGAAGATCGCACTCGCCTCGGACCACGCCGGATACGAAGAAAAGGAAAAGCTCAAATCGACGCTCGACGAACTTAGTGTCACGTACGAGGATATGGGGACGCATTCGCTCGATTCGGTTGACTATCCAGACTATGCTCGAAAAGTCGGTGAGGCCGTCGCTCGCGGCGATTTTGAACAGGGAATTTTGGTCTGCGGTTCCGGGATCGGAATGGCGATCTCCGCGAATAAGGTCTGCGGTATCCGGGCAGCTCTCGCCTGGAACGCCGAAACCGCAAGCCTCGCCCGGCAGCACAACAATGCCAACGTGCTGACGGTGGGAGCCAGGACGACACCCGCTGGCACGATCCCCGATATTCTGCGAGCCTGGTTTGCGGCAGATTTCGAGGGCGGACGCCATCAGAACCGCGTCGACAAGATAACGCAGATCGAAAAGGACGATCTTTGCTAGTACCGAGCACAACGATGATCGATCTACGCAGCGACACAGTGACGAAACCGACCCCGGAAATGCGATCGGCGATGGCAGCGGCCGAGGTCGGCGACGACGTTTACGGCGAGGACCCGACGATTAACCGTCTGCAGGAACGCTCCGCCGAGATCTTCGAAAAGCAAGCCGCCCTGTTTGTTCCGACGGGTTCGATGGGCAACCAGATCGCCGTCAAGGTGCACACGCAGCCGGGCCAAGAGGTTCTGATCGAGGAACGCGGGC
>JAYVUD010000427.1:0-11148 GCA_043788335.1 Chloracidobacterium sp.
GTAGTCGGCAAATGATTTGAACCCGGTTATCTCGAGGCGCTGAAGCTTGAACATCCTATAGTACTTACACTGCGGTTGAGCACTATATTTTGTTGTATTTGGCCGGCTAAGTCAACTCACAGCATCTCGTTCCCGACATCCCGCAGGCCCTGTTGTTCAGCACGCTCGTTGTCGAGTTCGGTAAGGACGTCGAGCAGGAAATTGGTGTTGCTCGAGACGGCAATGCAGACAGGAAACGGATTCTCGGAGATGGCGAATTCAAACGTGCCGCCGTTGAGCTCGATTATTTCGCGAAAAGCCGGGGTGCCGTTCTTGCCGTTGCATTCCGAATCGACGATCTTGCCGTCGTTGAATGCGACATTGGCGAGATGGAGGTCGGATTTGAGGACGAGGAGGCCGGTCATCTTGGAATTTTCGATTACCTGGACCGCGTCAAAAACACCGACGTATGCGAGATTGCCGGCAAATGTGACGTCTGTCCGCACCTGTTGCGGCGATTTTTCGCGTGGTAACGCAAACTCGGGCCGCCGCGCCCGACGGATGGCCTCGAGGCCCGGTGCGACCGATATCCGCGGGTCGAGCAACTTTGCCTCCTGCAGGCGGTCGTAGGCGAGGTCAAAATCTTCGCGGCCGATGTAGAGGCTCACCAGAGCGAGGCACTGGCGGGCGGCCTCGTTGAGGTTCTTTTGCTTGACGCAAATGTCCCGCATTTTTTCCCGCAGCGAGATCGACCGCGGGCTGCGTTCGATCGACTCGCGAAGCAGCGTAAACGCCTTTTCCGGCGAACTGTATTTAACAAAGAGGTCGGCGTCGAGGAGCACCGACTCGATCGATACTTCGGTAAACGGGACGCGGGTTTCTTCGATCACTTGGCTCATAGCAGGTGGGATGAACAAAATTGTTCAACACTTAAAATTAACATATTCTACGGTCCCGCGTCACCAAAAATCGCCCGTTCAAAGGCGCAAAAAAGGGCCGCCCGAAGACGGCCCGCGAAACGTCGATGTTCATCCAACTAAAAGTCGATACGAATACCGGCCCGGATCTCGCGTTGGCGATAAGTCCTAGTGGGCACCAGAAAATTTTGCCGGGCGAGCGTCTGGGTTGCGGTCGGAGCGGTACCGTCGCTGCGGAGAGCCGTAAAATCGACGAACTCGGATCCGTAGCTGAACACGGCGGAATTCAGAATATTATTGAACTCGAGAACGGGACGTACCCTAAATCTCTCCCAAAACTTCCATTCGCGCGTCACACTCAGGTCAAACGCGAAGAGGGCCGGTCCGGTGCCGGCGTTTCGCGGCAGATTGCCGCCGCGTGCACCGATCGGCTGCAGCGAAAACTGCGAAATGAGGGCATCGGGAACGGGCGACCCTGGTTTTCGCCATTTGATGTCGCTCACATTGCCGTTGAAATTTAGCCGGTCAGTGCTGACGTCATCGAGGTTGCGATCCACGCCGCCAGCCCCGAGGTTGAACGGAGCCGAACTGCCCAGACGAACGAGCGGTGAAAATCTGAGTTTGCCAAACCACCACGGCGTGTCGATCGAACCGGTAAACGCCATTCGATGACGACGATCCTGGAGGGTTCTGGCCCACTCGCGGCCGAAATCACCATTGATCTCGGCGTTGGAGGTATTGTTGAGACCGTCGTCTTTGGTGCTGGAGAGCGTGTAAACAACGCGGAATGTCGCGCCGAACCCATAACCGAGTTTGCGAAAGCGACTGCGAAGCTCAACCACGAGACCCTGGTAGAGGGCATTGCCACGCGAACCGATCCGCGAAGTTTCTGAAACCGTCTGATCGGGCCTGAAACGGGCGATCGCCGCGAGTGCGATGCCGATCGGGCCGCCGGTTGCAACATTATTCACTCCGGTCGTCGCAATGGCCGGAGCCGTCGACGAGCTGCTGATGGTATTGAGATTGACAAAGCAATTTACCGTCGTCGTTCCGCACGGTGTGGTCAGCGGAACGTTAGCCGGCGGGTTCATGACGGTCGAAAGTCCGGAACCGTCCGCCGTGTTGGTACCAAGGTAAAACGTATACCTTCGGGTGGGACTTAAATCGAACGGATTGGCAATCAGATATTGTGTCCAGTCCGAGAATCCGGCCGGTAGCCTCGGTGCGTTCGGATTGGAATCGCGCCAGAGGCGGGCGGTCTTGTTCCATGTGTAATTTGCCTCGAATACCCATCCTTTGAACAACTCGCGTTCGAAGCCCACATTGAACTGATAGCTTTCCGGGATCTTGAGGTCCGCGTCGACTGAGCGGAGCGGGTTGCCGCCACTCGAAACGTTTCCGACGCTGAATCCGGTATTCGCATTGCAGGGCAGTGTACCACCTCCGGCAATATACAAGTTGCACGCTCTCAGAACGGCGGCACGGAGCACCGATGGATCTGAATAGCTGCTGGGAAACGTCGTGCCGATCGTGGCGAGAATACCCGGGCTGTTGGTATTTCCTGAACGACGCTGGTCTGCCGCCGAAGTTCCGATAGTGCTCGTATCAAATGAAACCAGCGTGCCGCCACTGTTCTGGATCGAATCACCGACCGTTCGGAGCAGCACGCGGTTATAAAAAATGCCGGCACCGAACCGGATCACGCCTTTACCCTTTTTGAACGGGTCCCAAGCAACACCTAAGCGGGGACCGAAATTGTTCGTATCCTTAACGGCGGTCTCGCGTTCATAACGCAGGCCGGCGCTGACCGTGACATTTGACCACGGCTTGAATTCGTCGTTGAAAAAGAACCCGTAATAACGGTTCTTAACGTCCTGGCTTGTACCGAAATTCTGGCGGTAACGGTTGATCAGGTTGTTTGAAAACGCATCGACGCTGCCAAAATTGAAGGTGCCGGTCGCATCACCGAGACCTGTTACTTTTGACACAACGTCCTGAATATCAAATCCCATCTTGAACGAATGTCGACCCATCAGATACGTGAACGAATCCTGGATCTGCCAGCGCGTCTCATTACGCGAATCGGCAAAATTCTGGTTCGTGCTCGTCGTCGAGTTGCCCATAATGAGCGTCTTGACCGATGCAGATACAGGATCGCGATAGCTAACCAAAACGACCGGGTCCAAAGCGTTCGGAGCCTCGTAACTCGGCTTAAATGTGGACCACTGTATTCGGATCTGATTGACCGCATTGGCACCAAAAACGTGATTGTCGGTCAAATTATACGCGTCGGTATTGATATTCTTTGCTTGAAACGCGTTCTCGAGACGGCTCGTCGCCGTTCCCGTCGTACGCTTGTTGTTCTTTCGACCAAACTGAAAGCCGACGGTCAATTCATTATCCTTAAAAAGTCGGTGATCGATACGGGCAGTTACAACATTGCTGAGATTCGGCGTCGCATAGAGCTTAGTATACGCCGAAACCGCGCCAACTCCGGCTGTACATGGCGGAGCGGGGGAACCGGTTGCATCACAAAATTGGGCACTGCCGGTCGGCGAAACAGGCAGCGGATATCGTGGATTTTGGATCACGGGAAGGTACGCATCGATCAATGTCGTGTCAGCCAATTTGTCGTTTTCATAGGCAAACGCGAAAAATGTCCGCTGCTTAAATATCGGTCCGCTGAGCGTGAATCCCGGATTGATGTCCTGCATCGGCGGTCGGGGAATATTGCGGCTGTTGTTGTACCACGAATTGGCATTCATGCTCTCGTCGCGAAAGAACATAAAGAACCGCCCGCGGAACTTGTTGCCGCCGGCACGGGTTCTGAGATTCACGCGTCCGCCCGAAGCACGTCCGTACTCGGCTGAAAATTGGTTTTGGATGACCTGAACCTCGGCGATCGATTCGAGCGATGGCTGAAAGCGGTCGCGAGACGAACGGTCGTCGTTATTGTCCAGACCGTCGATCGTGATGTTATTGGAGTATGCCGTACCGCCGCCGATCGAAAAGTTGCCCTGCTCGAGTGGTGCGGAGCGTGGGTTGGATCCGCGGTCGTCCGCGAGTCCGCTGGTGGACAACTGCTCTTCCGATGTGCCGCCAAGCGTCAAGACGAGGTCGAGTGCATTTCTCGAATTATTCGGGATTTCCTCGATGTCGCGTTCCGTGATCGTGCTGCCGACAACGGTTCGCGTCGTATCAACCGGGGCACTCGTGTCTTCGGTAACCGTTACGGTCGTTTCGGCTGTAACCGATGCCGGAGCTAGTGTGAAATCACGCTGAAGGTTGTCAGCCGAGAGTGTCGGTATCGCCGGCGTTTCCTGCGTGCCGAAACCGCTTGCGGTGACCGAAACCTTGTAAGTTCCGGGCTTGAGATTGACCGCACGATAGGCCCCATCATCATCAGCGTTGATAACTCGGATAGCGCCGGTGTCGATCGATTTGATCGTGACCTTGGCTCCGGCGATGGCCAAACCATTTGAGTCGGTGATCTTGCCGCTAATCGTGACATTATCGAGATCCTGTCCAAACGCTGCGGGCGACAAAACGACTGCCAGCAGAAAACTCAAAAAAAAGACGAAGACACTTTTTGCAAACATTAATAACTCCTAAGTCGATATGACCGAAAATATAATTATCGTAGACGAATCTCGGGCTGAAAGCAATGCGATCCTATGCCCCAGACCAGAGCGTGATGGTCGGCGACGACAAGTGTTTACCAAGATTTAACGCGTGGACTATTCGTCGACAATCGTGTGCCGGAGCCGGATCGAGCGGAGCCGCGAGACGGGAATTAGGGCCTCGCTAACCGAATTGGTGTCCTGGGCACCTGAGAATTCGCCGGCGTGGTTCTTGAGATATTCGAAAAACCGCTCAAATTCACGCTGCATCTCGTTCATTTTTTCACGCATATTGAGGATGATCTCGACACCCGCAAGATTGACCCCGAGTTCGCGCGTTAGGGAGAGTATGACTTCGAGACGTTCGAGGTCAGCGTCCTCGAAAAGGCGTGTGTTACCCACCGACCGCGAAGGTTCGAGCAGCCCCTCGCGCTCGTACAAACGGAGCGTCTGCGGATGAATGTCATACATCTCCGCAACCGCGCTGATCGTATAGGTTTTAACTCGCTTTTTCATAGCATTGTGATCTTTGATTTTCGATCTTTGATCTTTGACAGAAAAACCGAAGAGATAGTCAAAGATCAAAAATCGAAGATCAAAGGTCATCACTCCAGCCCGATCACCTTTCTCGGATTCTCCGGATTTGCCTTTTCAAACTGCCGCAGGGCATCCTTGGTTTCCTCGGAGATCACCCGCGGCAGCGTGATCTTCACCTCGACGAACTGATCGCCGCGGAGGCTCGGGTTTCTTAAACTCGGAAATCCGCGCTCCCTCAATCGAAACTTTTGGCCCGATTCTGTTCCGGACGGTATCTTGAGCTGGGCTCGGCCCTCGACCGTGGGGACATCGATCCGGGTTCCGAGAGCAGCCTCGGGAACCGTGATCGGGACGCTGATATAGATATTGTCGCCTTTGCGTTCGAGAAATTTATGCTTGCCGACGTTCGTCAGGATAAACAGGTCGCCCGGTTCTGCACCTAAGCGGCCGCCGTGGCCTTTTTTGGGGATTCTCACACGCGAACCGGTGTCGACGCCGGCCGGTATCTTGATCTTGACCTGTTCGGATTTCGGCGTCACGCCTTTGCCGTGGCACACAGAGCACGGTTCACGCCTCCGCCCCGTGCCTTCGCAGTCGGTGCAACCCTGCGAAAACTGCAGCCGTCCGCCGGTCCGCATTACCTGGCCCGAACCCTTGCAGGTTGGACAAGTGACGACCGGGCCGCCGGTGTCGCCGGCACCCTGGCACCGTGAACACTGCTCCGAGCGGCTGACCGTTATATTGGTCGTCAGCCCGCTGAAAGATTCTTCAAAACTGAGTGCGAGCGGGATCTCGATGTCGCGTCCTTTTTTCGGCATCGGTCGCGGAGGCTCGGGCTGAGCCCTTGCCGCACTGCCGCCGCCGCTGAACAGATCCGAAAAAATATCGCGAAAGCTCGAACTGCCGCCGCTGCTCGTCTGACTGTTTGAAAAATCAAAGCCCGAAAAATCAAATCCCGCCGCCCCGCCGCTCGGGCTGCCGCTCGAAAACGGGGAATCGGCGTCGAGATTGTCGGCGTAGTAGCCAAACCGGTCGAAGACCTTGCGTTTCTTGTCGTCTGACAGAACGTCGTACGCCTCTTGGACCTCTTTGAACTTGTCCTCCGACGATTTGTCGTTCGGATTTACGTCCGGATGATGCTTACGAGCAAGCCGTCGGTACGCCTTTTTGATCTCGTCCGCTTTGGCGTCCTTTTTAACGCCGAGTGTGTTGTAGTAATCTTTTTTGGCCATTGAAAAGGCGGTGAATCAGAAACTCAAAAACGTTCGAAATTGAAAACAAAATCTATGGCCTCTCGAACTTCGCTCCAACGTTCCGGAACTAGATGCGAAATGACCTTGCCGACCTTGGATTTTGGAACCGTCTGTATATTAACGAAATTAATGGCGCATTTCTCACGCATGCCATCCGAAAGATCAAGCCAGATTTCCGCATCGTTGTTTCGAATAGTCGTCGTAATTTCCGCGACAGTTACTGTGTTCAGAAGCGGAATAAGATCGGTTCGGGTTAGGATCAATACTGGCCGTTCTTTGTTAGGCTCTTTGAATTTGTACGAACAGATATCTCCCTGGATCATTGATCCTCCCAAACCTGTTCGCTTTGCCAGATATCCCATTCCTCGGCACGCTGTGGAATAGCCGAATAGCTCTCCGCGAATTTCCTCACTTTCTCATCGCTTGGCGCTTTGCCCACTTTTTTGGCAAGCGTTTCGCTAAGTGCTGAACTTACAAATTCCGCAAGGCTCCGGTTCTCCGCGTTTGCCGCGGCGGTCGCCCGCTTTGCAAGGCTATCGTCAATTTCAATAACGTGCATAAGTCTCAAGTCCAATTCCCGGTGAAATGAGCGGCGAGATACGCACCGCCGCTCATCATTTATAACACACCGACTCGGTTCAGACTACTATTTCTTCTCGTCTTCGACGTCGACGTATTCGGCGTCGATGACGTTGTCGTCGTGTGCGGCGGTTCCACCTTCGTGTTCAGCTCCGGCTGACGCCGAAGATGCTTGTTCCGTGCCGGCTGCCTCACCCTCCGGAGCGGCCGTCTGGCTGTAGAGCACCTCGGCCAGTTTATGCGATGCCGACTGGACACGGTCGAACGCCTTGTTCATCTCGTCGACATCCGAGCCGGCAAGTGCCGTCTTGGACTCGGCGATCGCGGCTTCGAGTTCGGTCGTCGAGGCGGCGTCGAGCTTATCCTTGTTTTCGCTAAAGGTTTTCTCGACGCTGTAGACCAGTCCGTCGAGACGGTTGCGGGCCTCGATCTCGGACTTTTTCTTTTCGTCCTCGCCTGCGTGCGATTCGGCGTCCTTCATCATCTTGTCGATCTCTTCTTTCGAGAGGCCCGACGACGACGTGATGGTTATCTTCTGCTCACGTCCGGTTC
The DNA here is from genome assembly GCA_043788335.1 of Chloracidobacterium sp. GTDB lineage: Bacteria > Acidobacteriota > Blastocatellia > Pyrinomonadales > Pyrinomonadaceae > OLB17. The sequence continues at coordinate 7,438 of JAYVUD010000427.1, forward strand.
CGACGTCCTTTGCCGAAACGTTGACGATGCCGTTAGCATCGATGTCGAACGTTACCTCGACCTGCGGTACGCCCCGCGGTGCCGGCGGAATGCCGACTAGGTGAAATTTACCAAGCGTCTTATTGTCCGATGCCATCGGGCGTTCGCCCTGGAGCACATGGACCTCGACCGACGTCTGATTGTCAGACGCTGTCGAAAAGATCTCGGATTTGCGGGTCGGGATCGTCGTATTCTTCTGGATCATCGGCGTCGACACGCCACCCAGGGTCTCGATGCCCAAGCTAAGAGGCGTCACGTCGAGAAGCAGGATGTCCGTCTTTTCACCACCCAAAACGCCCGCCTGGACAGCCGCTCCGAGAGCAACGACCTCATCCGGATTGACCGATTTATTCGGCTCCTTGCCGAAAAAGTTCTTGACCATCTCCTGAACCTTCGGGATACGGGTCGATCCGCCGACGAGTACGATCTCCTCGATATCCTTGGCCGAGAGTCCTGCGTCTTTGATCGCCTGTTCGACCGGCGGCATCAAACGCTTGAGCACCGGTTCAACGAGCTGCTCAAATTTCGAACGCGTCAGTTTGGTCACGAGGTGCTTGGGGCCCGATGCATCGGCCGTGATGAACGGCAGGTTGATCTCGGTCTCCATCGCAGACGAGAGCTCGACCTTGGCCTTTTCAGCCGACTCTTTCAGTCGCTGCAGAGCCATCTTGTCGTTGTGCAGGTCGATGCCCTGATCTTTTTTAAATTCGTCAATGATCCAGCTGACCACGATCTCGTCAACGTCATCGCCGCCGAGGTGCGTGTCGCCGTTGGTCGATTTGACCTCGACGACGCCTTCGCCAACCTCGAGCACCGAGATGTCGAATGTGCCGCCGCCAAAGTCGAACACGGCGATGATCTCGTCTTTCTTTTTATCCAAACCGTACGCCAGAGCGGCCGCGGTCGGTTCGTTTACGATACGCAGAACCTCGAGGCCTGCGATCTTGCCGGCGTCCTTGGTCGCCTGCCGCTGTGCATCGTTAAAATAAGCCGGAACGGTGATGACGGCCTTTTCGACCTTAGCACCGAGATAGTCCTCGGCGGACTGTTTCAATTTCTGCAGCACCATTGCCGCGATCTCAGGAGGGCTGAAATGCTTGCCGTCGACGTCGACGCCTACATCGCCGTTGCCCGATCGCTCAACCTTGTACGGAACCTGCTTGATCTCATCGCCGACCTCATTATATTTGCGGCCCATGAAACGTTTGATCGAGTAAAGCGTGTTTTCAGGGTTTGTCACCGCCTGACGTTTCGCGACCTGTCCGACCAGGCGGTTACCATCCTTTGAAAATGCGACAACCGACGGCGTCGTACGTCCGCCCTCCGAGTTGGTGATGACGATGGGTTCACCGCCTTCCATGACTGCAACTACTGAGTTTGTTGTTCCCAGATCGATGCCAATGATTTTGCTCATATTATTATCTCCCGCTATGTATTATTGCTGCTCAGTCACACAAATCGCCTAACTTGAGCCTGTAGAGAGAATAATACTTGAGTGTATCGTTGTCAAGTTTAAATCTCGCTGCCATTCGTTACCCGAATAAGCCTTTTATTGAGATTTTCGGCGTACTGAGATAGTATGTTGTCGCATCGAGCACGGACTTGCGGTCAGGGACCTATATGTATGAAAGCACAGAACCTTAAATTTATCGTCGTCTTCGCTATCGTTTTGATTACATCGGCGTCTACGTTTTCCCAGAGCACCGAACTGGTCAGTGTGAGTACGGACCTCAAGTCATTTGGGACTTTCTACGACAGCACATCGCCGGTCATTGGCGGGATCGGTGTCGACGACGGCCGATACACTGCGTTCATGTCGTCCGCCCCCGGGCTCGGCGGTTCGTCCGGGCGAAAACGGCAGATAATCTGGCGTGACCGTAAATTAGGAATTACCCGTCTGGTCTCGGCCGGAATGGACGGAAAAGACGGTAACGGCGACAGTGTGGCTCCGGCGATATCGGCCGATGGACTTTTCGTCGCCTACGAATCGTACGCGACCAATCTGGTTCCGATAGACACTAATGGCGTTCGTGATATTTTTGTCTGGAACTCACGCAGCGGCGTGACCACGGCCGTAAGCACCGGGCCCGGCGAGATCGAGACCAATTCTGAGAGCTTTGAACCAACGATATCCGGTGACGGCCGCTTAATCGCCTATTCTTCGAGCGCCAGTAATATCGCTCCGGGCGTTGTGGGCACGGGAACCGTCAACATCTTTCTTAAAGACATGCGCGGCGGCGCGCCGAGGCTTATTACTGCCGACGCTAAGACAAAGAAGGGCGTCGGCGGTTCGCGGCCGTCGATCTCAGAGGACGGCTCTAAGATCGCGTTCTGTTCGTTTGCCTCGACGCTTACGGACGGAGATAAGAACAATCTTTGGGACATCTTTGTATGGGATGCCGCAAGTCCGAAAATTAAACGCGTGAGCCTTACCACAACCGGTGGAGAACGTGATCAGGGCACCGAAAGTGCCAGCCGCGTCGTCGCTCCGACCATTTCGGGCGATGGCAATGTGGTCGTTTTTTCAACGACCGCGGGCAATATGTTCGGCGGTGATTTTAACAAGGGGCAGGACGTATTTCTGGCCTTGGTGCCAAACGGTATGGTCATCCCGCTCAGTGCGGGCCCAAATGCCGCCGCGGGAGCAGGAGACAGCCCGATCGGGCAGGGCGAGAAGATCGGTCTGTCGTATAACGGAACGCAGGTCGCCTTTACGACCAACGCCAAGTGGATCGGAGGCAGTATCGTGGTGATGGATCTTGGCCTGATCTCGAGAGAAACCCCGCAATCGTCTATGCCCGTGCCAACGTCGGGTGGTCAGACCGACATTCGCCGAATCGTGACTGCGGCGGGAACGGCCGTCGGCCCGCCATCGGTCTCGCGTAGTGGCAATTGCGTTGTGTTCGGCACCGCCGAGCGACTCGATACCAGATTCCAGACATCCGGAATATTTGTTAAGTGCAAGAACAAATGACCACGCGGCCGATCAACTGCACGCCGACGGACAATTGATCCAAAATTGTGGACATGCATTTAGCATTTGAGATTTAGCAAAACAGTTCGAGCCTGATATAGTGAAAAAATCTCCTAAGGCTGAAATTACAATCAAATGAAATACATATTTTCGACAGCGATCCTGTTTGTCTTGGCACTTTCGCTTGTGACCGTCGCAAACGCACAAAAACCGAAATCGAAAGACGACCTCTTCAAAGAGATCGCGACGTTGTCCAATACCAAAAAGCCCGAGGATACAGCCAAGGCGTACGAACTCGCGCGCGATTTTCTCAACAGATTTGGCAAAGACAAGGACGATCGCGTTCCCAAGATCAAGACTTTCTTTAACAACTACCGACAAAGCACACTTTACCTCGCGGTCGACGGCAAGAAATATGCCGAAGCCTTTAAGATCGGGCAAGAGATCCTGGCCGAGCAGCCTGACAATGTCGAGATCTACCTTAATCTCGCCTACGCCGGCTATAACTCATTTGTCGGAACGCGGGACAAAACCTATAACGATGTCGCTGCGGGATACGCTCTTAAGGCTCTCCAACTAATTGACGCGGGCACGCTGCCAAAAGTATTCGATCCGTTCAAGACTAAGGATGAAGCGATCTCTTTTATGCATTACGCGGCCGGAACACTTACATTTGAAAAGGAAATGAGATCGGCAGC
>JAYVUD010000428.1:0-2811 GCA_043788335.1 Chloracidobacterium sp.
TGCAGGTTAATATCTCTTTTTGTGTCTTCTGTGCCTTTTCGCGGCAATTAATTAAGTGGCGGAGCCGACGGGACTCGAACCCGCGACCTCCAACGTGACAGGCTGGCGTTCTAACCAACTGAACTACGACTCCGCATTGGAAATTCAAGACCTTACGGTCACGAATTACTGATTATCAAACGTGGTGGGCACGAAGGGACTCGAACCCCTAACTTCCTCCTTGTAAGGGAGGCTGTCTACCAATTGACGTACGTGCCCAAATATTGTGTAAAACCGAGATCTGCACGCGTGCCCCAAACCACTTTTCAAACGATCACCGCTATTTTCCTAAAAAAGGGCGAACCGTAATCGTACGAAAAGTCAGCGGCTTAGTCAAGTTGGCGGCATCGTCTTGCCGTGGGCCGCCGCGGAAGATGATCCTGCGTAAATAAATCCAACCGCGGGTATTACCGAACGTAACCCGCCAAAGGGTCCCGGCGTGTGATTCCCGCGTATGCGTCACTCGGAACCGTCGACGGCCGGGCCATGGATTTTTGCTTTTTCCTCAAAATAAGGTAGAATTTGGACGCTTTCTTGTTCCCGACAGTCCTAATTCGTCCTATGCTTTTTAAGACGCAGTCCGCCGCGGTTTACGGCATTGACGCACTCATCGTCGACATCGAGGTAAACTTGCGCGCCGCCAGCGGCGACGGCGACCAGACACCGCCGATCACCATTGTCGGCTTGCCTGACACGGCGGTTCGCGAGTCGCGGGAGCGCATTCGAGCGGCTATATCGAACAGCGGCTATTTCTTTCCGCTTGATAAGGCGACGATCAATCTCGCTCCGGCCGACGTGCGCAAAGAAGGTGCGAGCTTTGACCTGCCGATCGCGCTCGGGATACTCGGTGCAAATGGTGACCTGACGAATGGGCAAAGCGTCGAGAGCACGATGTGCGTCGGCGAACTCTCGCTCGATGGCCGTGTGCGTCCGGTTCGCGGAGCTCTGTCGATCGCTCTTGCCGCCCGCGAAAACGGCGTCACCAGCCTGCTCGTCCCCGAGGAAAATGCAACGGAAGCCGCTGTCGTCAAAGGCGTAAATGTCTATCCGGTAAAGGATCTGCGTGAGGCGGCAGCTCTCGTCCAGGACATCGATGCCGGCCGAAATACGACGATCAGGCCGATCGAACTTGATATTTCGGAGCTCCGGGCAAAGGAAAACAAATACCAGATCGATTTCTCAGAGGTCCGCGGCCAGCAGACTGCAAAACGAGCCCTCGAGGTAGCAAGCGCCGGCGGCCACAACATCCTCTTTATCGGACCGCCGGGATCAGGCAAGACGATGTTGGCAAAGCGTCTGCCGACGATCTTGCCGCCGCTTGAGTTCGAAGAGGCTCTCGAAATAACAAAGATCCACTCGGTCGCCGGGCTCACCGGGAAATCGGGCCTCGTCACTGAACGCCCCTTCAAATCGCCGCATCATACCGTCTCGCAGGCCGGCCTCATCGGCGGCGGTTCGATACCCAAACCGGGCGAAGTAAGCCTCGCCCATCTCGGCGTTCTATTTCTCGACGAACTGCCCGAATTTGACCGCAGCGTGCTCGAGGTGCTCCGTCAACCGCTCGAGGACAAGAACGTGACCATCTCGCGGGCGGCGACATCATTGACGTTTCCGGCTGATTTTACGATGGTCGCGTCAATGAACCCGTGCCCGTGCGGGTATTTCGGATCGAGCCGTGAGTGTAAATGTTCGGGAGCCCAGATCCAGCGGTATGTCGGCAAGATCTCGGGCCCGTTGATGGACCGTATCGACATCCATATCGACGTTCCGGCGGTGAAATTTAACGAGCTACGCGGTCGAGGCGTGGCCGAAGGCGAAAGTTCCGCCGAGGTCCGAAAACGCGTGATCAAAACTCGTGAGATCCAACTCCAACGATTTGAGGGCAAGGCATTTTCAAACTCGGCGATGTCCCCACGGCAGATACGCATATTCTGCGCCTTGGACTCGGACAGCGAAGCGTTGCTTGAAAAAGCGATGCAGCGACAGGGCCTATCGGCACGTGCCCACGACCGAATACTGAAGGTATCCCGGACGATAGCCGACATGGCCGGCAGCGAAAACATCCAACCCGAACACATCAGCGAGGCGATCAATTACCGCTCGCTCGACCGTAATTATTGGACCTGAAACTTAGAATGATAATTATACTGTTTGGCGTATCAGGTGCCGGGAAAACGACGATCGGCAAATTATTGGCAAGCGACATCGGCGCGGTATTCTACGACGCGGACGACTACCATTCGGCGGCGAATATCGCAAAAATGAAGAGCGGCGTGCCGCTTGACGATGCGGACCGAGCTGGCTGGCTGGCCACGCTGAGGAACCTGATCACGGTCGCGTCCGCCGACCACAAAGATGTCGTGCTTGCCTGCTCTGCGCTAAAAGAGAACTACCGAGAGATCCTGAAGATCAACGACGATGTCCGCTTTGTCCTGCTCAAAGTCGACCCCGCGACCATTGCAGCCAGGCTCAAGAAACGTAAAGGCCATTTCATGAATCCGAACTTGCTGCAGAGTCAATTTGACACTCTCGAAGAGCCGGCGGGCGATGCCCTGGTCATTGACGCCACCTTGCCGCCCGAGAAATTGGTGGCAGAGATCAAGGAACTGCTATTTACCTAAAACATCTGCATCGGTGTTTGGGGTTCGCGGTACGTTGCCCCTGGTTTTAACAAATGCACAGGGTAATGTCAGACAAACTTCGGTTTGTCGAACTAGCGCCGAATACATCCCTGCCGCATCTGCATCGCACTGAACGGGCTCCTGCAGATCC
>JAYVUD010000429.1:0-18943 GCA_043788335.1 Chloracidobacterium sp.
GAGCTATATCATCAAGGGCGTTTTGGGCCAGAACCTGCCGTGGGGACTCGTGATTCTCGGTGCGATGATCGCCATCGTGCTGGAACTCGCCGGCGTGCCGTCGCTCGCATTTGCGGTCGGGATTTATTTGCCGATATCGACGTCAGCACCGATCTTTCTCGGCGGCATGGTCAGGTATCTGGTCGATATTTACCTCAAACGCAAACTTGCGTCCAGGAACCTGACCGAGGACGAGGTGATCGCCGAGACAGACAAATCGAACGGCGTCCTACTTGCCTCAGGCTACATCGCCGGCGGCGCGATCGCAGGTATTCTGATCGCCCTCTTTGCTGTCCAACCGACGCTTAAGGGCATTCAGGACGCGGCCGAACACTGGTCGAAAGGCGGCAACCCGTTCTTCGAAGGTGCCTCATCAGATCTGCTCGGAATTTTGCCGTTTCTCGTCCTGATGGTTGTTCTATACTTTGTCGGCCGCGAGTGGTGGCTGGCAGGGAAGAAGACCGGAGCGTAGGTCCTGATTGATTTGATTTACGTTTTAACACGCGGCACGTATAATGAAAATTTATGCGTGCCGCCATTTTTGTAAAGTGTAGTGCCGGTTGCTTGCGGTAATTTTGAGGCAAATTTAATGATACGGAACCACCGACCGAAATTCTTCACGATCAGTGTTGCGAAAGCCGCCATTGCCGCCCTAACGCTCTCACTCACATTTGGCTGCTCGACGGCTGAGCCGAAGACCAACGCGACGTCTGCTGAAGCGGCAAAAGGTACGACGGCGAACTCGGCGTCGCCCGGTGCGGTCGACCCGGCTGCGCCGAAAGGTCCGTCGATCACGATCGATAAGGGCGGCCCGGCGGATACGGTGCGGGCATTTTACCAGCTTTTGCGGGAAAAAAAGTTTCGGGACGCAATATTCCTGACCAATCTGCGGCCGGCGATCGAGGGTTTGACCGAGACGGAGCTCAAAGATTTTTCACTTGATTTTGAGGCACTCGCGGGTCAGGTCCCGGCCGCGATCGAGATCAACGGCGAGATCATCAGCGGCGACCGGGCAACCGTAACGGCGAATCTGCCGGCGGGCGACGACGGCAAAACGGAGACTCAGCAGATCAAACTGAGAAAAACCGGCGCCGTCTGGGTCATCCTGACCGTTGACGAAGAGGCCGAGGCCCGCATCAAACGCGACGGAAAGAACTACTTTTACGTGCTCCGGATCGAAACGCACGAAGACGAGGCGAAAAAGATGCTCGAACGCCTCGCCAAGGCCGAGATCGCCTATTCGCTGCAAAACGGCGGCGTGGTGGCCGACATTGAAACGCTCATCGGGGCCGGTCTGCTGCCCGAGGATATCCGAACGAGTGCGTCAACCGGATACAACTATTCGCTCACCATTTTACCCACCAAGACCCGCTATTTTGCCAACGCGACGCCCGCCGAATACGGTAAGAGCGGGAAACGGTCATTTCTGCTCGAACCCGACGAAAAAGGCTATTCGCACATCTCAGGCAAGGAAAATGGCGGTAAACCGTTAAAAAAGTGAACAAAATGTAACATTTTGTATAAAACTTGTTGTAATTTGATGTAAAATAGTCTATCAAGGTAAAGACTCCTACCGATTTATCTCCCTTTTGACGGTGAAAACATAAGAAATGATACGTAAACTTGTAGACAAGTTGAGCCGGTCTCTATCCGAAAAACTCGTTTCCTCACGTCGGCTGCACAAGGCTCCGATGAAGGTTTGGGTAGAACCGACGATCAACACCGAACGGAACCGCGAACGTGCAATGAACGCTTGCATTTTGGGTGAGACGGTCGATCTGAGCCGCACCGGTGTCGCTTTTATCGTGCCCTCGATCCGACAGCAGGAAGTCTACCTCGTTGGCCAGGAGCGCAACCTGCACATCGAGATCGATCTGCCGAATGGCAAAGTCCATCTTCAGGCGGTCGGCCGCCGCTATGAAAAGGTGGGCATGCACATCTCGACCGAGCGGTTTTTGGTCGGTGCCCATATCGTCAAGATTGATCCGGCCGACGAGGAACGATACAACTATTTTCTGACCAACCGCCGCAAGTTTAAGAAGCACGCCGGCACACTCGAACTCGGCATCGATTAGATCAGGATCCAAATTTGTTATGCAAAGCGTGCGGACCGCCCTCCGCACGCTTTTTACTTTGTCCGCAAAGCCGTATATTGGTTATCAATATGGAAAAGACGATCGGTATCGGCATCATCGGGACGGGGTTTGCCCGCAAGGTACAAATTCCGGCGTTTCTGGCATGTGAAAATGTCCGCATCGCGTCGGTCGCCAGCGGTTCGCGGACAAACGCCGAGGCTACGGCCGCCGAATGCGGGGCCGGGCATTTTACGGCCGACTGGCGTGAGACGGTCGGGCGTGACGATGTCGATCTCGTCTGTATCACCACGCCGCCAAACTTGCATCTCGAGATGACGCTGGCCGCGATCGAACACGGCAAGCACATCCTCTGCGAAAAACCGATGGCGATGAATGTCGCCGAGGCCGGTCAAATGATCGCCGCCGCCCGCGGCAGGCCGCAGCTCGCACTGATCGACCACGAACTCCGGTTTCAGCCCGGCCGGCTGATGGCGTACAATATGCTCCGCGATGGCGTCATCGGCAAGGTCCGCCACAGCAAGTTCTTTTTCGCGGCCCCGCACCGCGGCGACCCGAACATCGCCTGGAACTGGTGGTCTGACGCGAGTGTCGGCGGCGGAGCTTTGGGAGCGATCGCGTCGCACGTGATCGATTCTTTCCAGTGGTTTCTCGCGACCGATATTTCGAGCGTGTCGTGCCAGCTTCAAACGCATATCAAGCACCGACGCGATGCGGTGGGCGACGTGCATGCGGTCACGAGCGACGACGAATCGAATATGCTTGTGCGGTTTCGCGACGGCGATCTTACATCTGACGCAACCGGGCTCGTTTCGGTCTCGATGACGGAAAATCCGACGTATACAAACCGAATGGAATTTTACGGCGAGCTCGGTGCGATGCGTGTTGGCCATATCGGCCAGGTTGATGTGGCGATGAACGGTGCCGCCGATTGGACCCCGGTCGAGGTCGAGGTTGGCGAAAACCTGCCCGGGCTGCCGGACACAGGGTTTGCCCGCGGTTTCGTCCAGTTTGCCCCGCATATCGTCGCCGCGATCCGCGATGGCCGCGCCGTGATCGAGCATGCCGCGACATTTGCGGACGGCCTGCGGGTTCAGCGTGTCCTCGATGCCGCCCGCCGGTCTAACGCAGAGGGCATCGTTGTCAGACTCTAGAGCTGAGGTGAAATGAAAAGACTCGTTAAATATGTTCTCGCCATCGCGGCATTGCTCGCCGTTGCATTTGCGATCTTCTTTTTCTTTTTCGCGGCGGCATTTACCGAACGGAGGCTCAACCCCGTCATCGTCCGGCCACCGTATCAGGTCAGCGACCGTGCCCGCGAACTGCACAAAAAGCTCTTCGTGGCCGACATGCACGCCGATTCGCTGCTGTGGAATCGCGATCTGAACGTCGACTCGGACATCGCCCATGTCGACGTTCCAAAGATGCTTCGCGGTAACGTCGCACTCCAGGCGTTCACGGTTGTCACCAAAACCCCGCGAAATATGAACATCGAGCAAAATGACGACTCGACGGACAATATTTTTCTGCTCACAATGGCGCAGCGGCAGCCGATCGAAAACCTCTTTAGCCTGACCAAACGAGCACTGTTTCAGGCCAAAAAGCTGCACGAGTATGCCGCCGGCTCGCAGGGCAAACTTGTGGTGATCGAAAATAAACGCGATCTCGCGGCCTATCTCGAACGCCGCAAAACGGCGGAGATCACCGCCGGATGGCTCGGCATCGAGGGAGCACACGCCCTCGATGGCAAGTTTGAGAATGTCGATGTTCTCTATGACGCCGGTTTCCGCATGATGTCACCGACGCATTTTTTTGACAATGAGATCGGCGGTTCCGCCCACGGCGTGACGCGAGGGAGCCTGACCGAACTCGGCAACAAGGTCATCAAACATATGGAAGAAAAGGGAATGCTCGTCGACGTCGCCCACGCCTCGTCCAAGACGATCGACGACATTCTCGCCATCGCCGCCAAACCGGTCGTCGTCTCGCACACCGGCGTCAAAGGCACCTGCAACAATCAGCGAAACCTGACCGACGACCAACTCCGGCGTATCGCCGCGACCGGCGGCGTCATCGGCATCGGATTTTGGGACACCGCCGTCTGCGGTGGTGACGCCACCGCCATCGCCAGGGCCATCAAGTACGCGGTCGGCATCGCCGGCGTAGATCACGTTGGGTTGGGCTCAGATTATGACGGCTCGGTGATCGCCCCGTTTGACGCGAGCGGCGAAGCACTCGTCACCGAGGCTCTCATCACCGAAGGTTTCAGCGACGACGATATCGCCAAAATAATGGGTGGCAACGTACTCAAGCTCCTGAGCGCGAATTTGCCTGATTAGCTTCGGGCAAAAAGCCGTGTTTTTCTATTCCGAAGTATGATAGTATTTTGGTTTTCGCCAATCGTCTTACAGTTTCACCCTTTGCGATAATTTAATTTCTGAGGTTAGGAGATAAGTATACTAATGAAAGCAGCCAAGTATGTGTTGATCGTGTTTGCCGTTGTGATGATTCTTGCCGTTCCCGCATGGTGGTACGGCGATGCCAGCCGAGAGGAAAATGACCCTGACCTCCCCGCCGGATCCAGGGTAGATAAGGGAGCATATCTCGCCGCCCGCGAAGAGCAGATCGCGATGATCCGCGGCGTAGATACCGCTCGGCAGGGCTCGCGAAGCGAAGCGATTCTCGAAATGGAAGCCAGCGAACGCCGTCTTGCGGCGAGGCCGGGTGCACCGGCGGGAGCTTGGGTTCCGATGGGCCCCGCACCAATCCCGAACGGACAGACCAGCGGCCGGACAGACCCGGTCAGCGGCCGGACGTCGGCGATCGCTGTTGACCCAACCAACGCGAACATCGTATACGCCGGAACGGCTCAGGGCGGCGTCTATCGCTCGCTCGACGGCGGCACGACGTGGACACCGCTGATGGATTCGGCGCTGAGTTTGGCGATCGGGGCGGTCGCGATCGCACCGTCCGATCCATCGATCGTCTACGTCGGAACCGGCGAGAGCGGCTTTTCGCTCGACAGCTTTTTCGGCGTCGGTGTGTATCGCATCAATAATGCGAACGGCGTCACACCGACCCTCAGCGGGCCGTTCAATAAGAACTCAGGCAATGCGGATGTGTTTACTGGTCGCTCGGTCGGCAAGATCCTGGTCAGCCCGACCGATCCGAACACGATATATCTCGGTACCGTCAGCGGCGTCGCCGGTCTCGGCAGCACGACCGGAGCGGTACTGCCGCAACGCGGCCTATACCGTGCCGTTAACGCCGCGGGAGCGAGCCCTGTATTTGAAAAGTTAACTGTTTCGGCAGCGGCGGCGGACCGCCCGATCCTTGACGTTGTCGCCGAACCGGGCAATCTTGACCGGATGTTTGTCACGCTCGTCGACTCGACGGGCAACAGCGATGGCGGCGTTTATTTTACGACCAACGCGACGGCGGCGGCTCCGACATTTACAAAGTTGCTCGCAACCGGCATCGGATCCGAAGCCGGACGAGCCGAACTTGCGATACAGAAGACAGCCAATACGGTCACCGTTTACTGTGCCCACGGCACCGCGAGCGGCACAGTTTCCAAGGCAACGTACGACACGACCGCGCCGGGTACCCCGGTTTTTGCGGCTCCGGGAGGCGGAGCGAGCTTTTGCAGCGGACAGTGTTTCTATGACATTGCCCTCGCGGTCGATCCGAATGATGCCAATAAGGTGTATCTCGCCGGTTCGCCCACGCTGGCGTTTGGGTACTCGACCAATGGCGGCACCAATTTTACGTCCAGCACGACCGGCCTCCACGTCGATACGCACGCGATCACGGTTGCTCCGTCAAACACGTCTATCCTCTATTACGGCAGCGACGGCGGCGTATGGAAATCGACCGACGCCGGGCTCAACTGGGTCTCGAAGAATACGACAAGCTACAACGCCACCCAGTTTCAGAGCTTCGCCGTCCACCCCAACGACCGGCACTATACGCTCGGCGGAACGCAGGACAACGGCACCGAGTATTTATTCCCCGACGGCGTCACCTGGACGCGGGCCGTGGGAGGTGACGGGGGATATGTCGTGATCGACAGCAACTCGACGTCGCCGACCAATTTGACGACGTATCACACGTTCTATAACTCGACCAACTCGCAGATCGGATTTGCCCGGGCGACCACCACTCTCGCGAACGGAACGCCGAGCTACGGCGGATTGCTCGGTTGCGGCGGAACCGCGAACGGCATCGCGTGTGCGGACGCGACACTCTTTTACGCGCCGCTCGTCCTCGGGCCAAACGCGACCGGCAGCACCGGCAACACCGTATATTTTGGCACCAATAAGCTGTATCGTTCGATCGATCGAGGGACGACGATGACGGCGGTCAGCCAGACGCTGCCCAATACCGGCAGCAACGAACGCGCGTCAGCCATCGGCATCTCGCCGCAAAATGATGACGTTCGCCTGATCGGTTCGACGATCGGCAAGCTCTACTATTCGAACACGGGGGCCGCGACGACGATGACTGACGTAACCGGCACCGTACCGGCGCGCTACATCGGCCGCATTGCCATTTCACCGATCGACCAGAATACGGCATACGTCGCGCTCGGCGGGTTTGGCATACCGAATCAGCCGTGATGAAGACGACCAATCTGAATGCCGCGACCCCGACATGGACAAACGCGGGTTCGGGCATTCCGGACGTACCGGCCAACGGTCTCGTCATCGATCCGGCTAACCCGAATACGCTCTACGCCGGCACGGACATCGGCGTCTTTCAAACGACCGACGGTGGTGCCAATTGGACTCCGTTCGGTACCGGACTGCCGCGCGTCGCGGTTTTTGAGATCGCGATCCAGCCGACGAGCCGCATTTTGAAAATTGCAACGCACGGCCGCGGCATCTGGGAATATAATCTCGCAAATACCCGCCGGACGGCGTTCGACTATGACGGCGACGGCAAGTCGGATGCGTCGGTCTATCGGCCTTCGAACAACTCGTGGTATCTACTGAGGTCGACGGCCGGGTTTGCCGGCTATCAGTTTGGTGCACCTAACGATGTGATCGTGCCCGCCGATTACACCGGCGACGGTAAGACCGATGTCGCGATCTGGCGGCCGTCGAACGGGTCGTGGTACATCCTCCGGAGCGAAGATTCGACGCTGCTCTTTGGCGGCGGATTTGGCACCAGCGGCGATGTGCCGGTTCCGGGTGATTACGACGGCGACGGCAGATCCGATCTAGCTGTCTATCGTCCGGGCGCCCAGGCGTACTGGTATCTACAGCGGTCGACGGCGGGATTTGCCGCGGTGCCGTTCGGTACCACAGGCGACGTTCCGGCACTCGGTGATTACGATGGTAACGGCAAGTTGGACGTTTCCGTGTATCGCCCATCGCTCGGGCAATGGTTCCGGTTCAACAGCTCGAACGGATCGTTCTACGGTGTCCAATTTGGTGCACCGGGCGATATGATCGTGCCGGCTGACTATACCGGCGACGGCAAGACTGACAATGCCGTTTTCCGGCCATCGACCTCGACGTGGTACGTGCTCAGGAGCGAATCGCCCACATTCTATGGATCCGCGTTTGGCGCCCCGGGCGATCTGCCGGCCCCGGGCGATTTTGACGGCGACGGCAAGGCGGATCTGTCCGTCTGGCGTCCGGGTGCTCAGAGCATATTCTACATTCAGCAGTCGACCGCCGGGTTTGCCGCCATCCCGTGGGGCCTCGCCAGCGACAGGCCGACCGAGAATGCCTACGTGTTCTAGGCCGTGTATCCTTGCTCGATAGAAATGCCCGTCGGATACCCGGCGGGCTTTTTTATTTGGCCGGGAATATTGGTTACGCAAAAAACGGCAATTAGATGCGTCAATCAGCGACGCGCCCGATCGGGGAACTGGCGGGTTGGGCTCTAATGAGCTGGCAGACACCTCGTATACGGCGTCAACGGGGTCAATAAAAGTCTGTCAATTTAAGTCCAAATATGGTAAAACAATATTAAACATCAGGCCCGCTTTCTGGTGTATAGTATTTCTCACTCTTATGCCGCGAGGTTGATTAAAACCCATGAAGTCACTAAAAACGTTGCTTTTGCTGCTGGTTCTCGGCCTGTTGGCTGCCCCCGTCATTTGGTTCGTTTCGTCGGAACGTCGGCAGGGGGCCGAAAAGGCTGAACGCGAATTTGACGAGAATGAGCCCGACCTCCCGAACGGCATCAAGGTCAACAAAGAAGATTACCTGAAGGCCCGGACCGAGCAGGTCGGCTATCTGCGCGGATGGGACACCGCCGAACTCGACTCGCGTCAAAAAGCGATCGCTCAAATGGAAGCAAGCGAAAGTGACCTTGCCGCACGTGGTTTGGCGCAGGCCGGAGCGTGGACGCCGCTTGGTCCGGCACCCATACCGGTCAATGCCTCGATCACATTCAGCGGCCGCGTTTCGGCGATCGCGGTCCATCCGACAAACCCCAACATCGTCTACGTCGGAACGGCGCAGGGCGGGCTTTACCGCACGCTCGACGGCGGCACGACGTGGACGCCGCTGATGGACAATGCCCTGACGCTCGCGATCGGAGCGGTCGCCATCGCACCGTCCGATCCGACGACCGTATTTGTCGGGACTGGCGAATCGACGCTGTGCGGCAGCGGATGTTTTATCGGCGTCGGCCTATACCGCATCACAAGCGCGGATACGAACCCGGTGCTCTCCGGCCCGTTGAACAAGAACGCGAGCAATGCCGATGTTTTTACCGGGCGTGCGGTCAGCGAGGTCATCGTCCACCCGTCCGATCCGAATACGATCTTTGTGGCGACGACCAGCGGCATCGCCGGAATAGGTAACAACACGACCGGATTGACACTGCCGAATGCCGGTGTTTACCGTTCGACTAACGCTATGGCGGCAAACCCGATATTTCAACCGCTCACGATCCAGGGAACGCTCGGAGCAAACCGCTCGGTCACTGATCTTGCGACCGAGCCGGGCAATCCGGCCCGTCTGCTCGCCGGCGTCATCGGCAGCGGCGGCGATGGCGGCGTTTACCTCACGACCAACGCCCTCGACGCGGTTCCGACATTTACGCGGACGCTGACGAACAGCGACGGCGGGACGCTCGGACGAACCGAGTTTGCCGTCAATAAGGTTGCCGGCGTGGTAACCGTTTACGCCGCGACCGGAATGGGTACCGGCACGCTGGCCAAATCGACCGACGGCGGAGCGACATTTCCGACGCAGGTGGTCAACTCGTTTTGCGGGACGCAGTGTTTTTACGACATAGGCGTCGAGGTGGACCCGACCGACGCCAACAAGGTCTATCTCGGCGGCAATCCAAATATGATATTCGGCCGGTCGGTAAACGGCGGGGCCAGCTTTGCCAATAATTCGTTCAATCTGCATCCCGACACGCAGGCTCTGGCACTCGCCCCGTCCGACCCCAATATTATGTATGTCGGAAGCGACGGCGGGATCTGGAAAACGACAAACGTGAATTTCCCCGCAAATATCGCATGGACGTCGCTCAATAATTCGACGTTCAGCGCTTCGCAATTTATGAGCATCGCGATCCATCCGACCGATCGCAATTTCCTGATCGGCGGCACGCAGGATAACGGGACGTTGGCTTTGTCGCCGAACGGCGCGACGTGGTTTCGGACGGATGGTGGCGACGGCGGTTTTACCGTGATCGACAAAAACGCGGTCAACACGACCAACGTCACGTCTTATCACACGTTCTACAATAGTTCCGGCTCGCTGCTCGGGTTTGTCCGATCATTCGTCACAGACGCCAATTCGAATCCGCAATGGGCGGGTTTTTATGGTTGCGGCGGCACCGCCAACGGCATCAACTGTGCCGACTCAGTGCTATTTTACGCACCGCTCGTCGGCGGGCCGAACGCCCCCGGCAGTACCGGCAACACGATCTACTACGGTACGACGCGGCTCTACCGTTCGATCGACCAGGGGACGACGATGACCGACGTTAGCGGCGTTCTGCCGGCGCGGATCAGTGCTATTGGCATCTCACCGCTCAATGACAACATACGCCTCGCCGGCACAACGTCGGGCACGCTGTACCTCTCGACCACGGCCGGTGCGGTCACGATGACGGCGGTCACGGGTTCGGTTCCGGCACGCTACATCGGCCGTGTCGCTCTCGATCCGGTGAATCAGAACATTGCCTATGCCGCCCTCAACGGTTTCGGCCTCGCCTCCGGACAGCATATTTGGAAGACGAGCAATCTACTTTCCGGTGCTCCAACGTGGACGGCCGCCGGTAACGGTATTCCGGATGTGCCGGTCAACGCATTTGCGATCGACCCGGCAAACGCCCAGAACCTGTTTGCCGGAACCGACATCGGCGTTTTCCACTCGACGGACGGCGGTGCAAGCTGGGTACCGTTCAGCACGGGGTTGCCGCGAGTGGCGGTATTCGGACTTGAGATCTCGGCTGCCAACCGCGTCGTCAAGATCGCGACGCACGGCCGAGGCATTTGGGAATACGATCTCGCAGCGGTCCGCCGCACGGCGTTCGACTATGACGGCGATGGAAAGGCGGATGTCTCGGTATTTCGCCCTTCGAATAACGCCTGGTACCTGATGCGCTCGCAGGCAGGGTTTGCGGCATACCAATTTGGCGCCGCGAGTGACAAACTCGTACCCGCCGACTACACGGGCGACGGCAAAACGGACATTGCCGTCTGGCGGCCTTCGAACGGCGTCTGGTACGTTCTGCGGAGCGAGGATTTTACGTTCTACGGCGCCGGTTTCGGCACAAACGGCGATGTGCCCGCACCGGGCGACTATGACGGCGACGGCAAGGCCGATCTGGCAGTATTTCGTCCGGGAGCGCAGAGCGTCTGGTACCTGCAGCAGTCGACCAATGGCTTTTCGGCCGTTCCGTTCGGCATCGCCGAGGACAAGCCGTCGGTCGGCGATTTTGACGGTGACGGCAAGAGCGACATCGCTGTTTACCGCCCGTCGCTCGGCCAGTGGTTCCGGTTTAACAGTTCGAACGGATCATTTTACGGCGTTCAATTCGGTACGCCGGGCGATGTGATCGTGCCGGCAGATTATACCGGCGACGGCAAGGCCGATGTGGCGGTTTTCCGCCCATCGACGTCGACGTGGTTCATTCTCAGGAGCGAAACACCGACATTTTACGGTGTGACATTCGGAACAACGGGCGACATTCCGGCACCGGCAGACTATGACGGCGACGGCAAGACCGATATCGGCGTCTTTCGGCCGTCCACCGGTTTTTGGTACGAACAGCAGTCGACCTCCGGGTTTAACGCCGTCCAATTCGGGGCGACCGGCGATAAACCGACGCCGAACGCGTTTGTATACTAATACCGGGCGTCTGTGCTCAATCGAAAAGGCCGCCGGGGTGTCCGGCGGCCTTTTCGATTGAGCGAGGGCAATGTGCAATTACCTCATATACTTGTCGAGAAAATCGGCTACGAGCGGGTATAGTTCGAGCCGGTTCTTGAGTTTCGAGACACCGTGGCCTTCGTCGTCATAGACCTTCCACTGGACGGTCGCACCGCGTTTTTTGAGGGCGTTGACCATCTGTTCGCCCTCGGTCCAGGGGACGCGGGGGTCATTGCGTCCGGCGATGACGAACAGCGGGCATTTGATGCGGTCGATCTTTGCGATCGGCGAGATCGAACGCAGAAAATCGATGTCGCGGTCGAGTCGGCCGTACTCGACCTCGCGTTGACGGCGACGGTAGCCCGAAGTGTTTTTCAGAAAACTCTCCCAATTTGATATTCCGACCGTATCGACCGCCGCGGCCCATAATTCAGGATAAAGCGTGATCGCCGCGAGCGTCATATAGCCGCCGTAACTGCCGCCCATCACGGCGATACGTTTCGCGTCGGCACCGCCCTTGGCCTTGAGCCACTCGACCGAAGCGGCGAGATCCTTGACCGAATCCTCGCGTTTCAGCACGTCGTCGAGGTGCGTAAACGTCTTGCCGTAACCGGTCGACCCGCGGACGTTCGTCGCTAGAATAGCGTAACCGCGAGACAGATAATATTGATAGAGCGGGTTGAATCCGGGACGTTCCTGGCCCTCGGGGCCGCCGTGGACGGAGACGATGACCTTGCGAAGTGCCGGCTTTGCCGGAGGACGGCGTACCCCGTCATTCGGCGGACCGGGAGTGTAGTACCACGCGGGAATCTCCCGGCCGTCAAACGACTTGAGCTTGATCAACTGCGGCTCGACGAACGACGCCTGAGGTATCCCTGCCCGATCGCTGTGCGTCGCCTGAGTCAGCGTTTTCTTTTCGAGGTCATAGACCCAAATATCGCCGTTATTTTTTGCCGAAGAAAACGAGAATGCCACTTTCGAGTGATTTAAGTCGATATTGAGGCCGCCGACTACGCCCTGGGCCGGAAGTTTGATCTGCTCGGCGGTCTTGCTGACGACGGTGATGAGCGGTTTGCCGTCGGTCTCGTATTTGCGAAGGTAAAGCTCGGAAAAGCCTTCGCGGTTGACGGTGTAGGCGATCGAATCGCCGCTCTCGGCTATCTCAATGTCGGACACGTCCCATTTCGCGTCGTCGATGACGGTCGACGCGAGATTTGCCGCTGACCAATCGTCGCCCGCCGCATTCTTTTTTCGCAACTGAGCGAGGCCGGCAAATTCACGCTTGTCGTTGTGGGTGTAAAGTATGCCGTCGGCGGTAAAATGAACATTGCCAAACTCGGCCGAGCCCGTGTGCGGTGTCAGCAGCGTTTCTGCCTTTGTTTTGACGTCGATGAGGTAAAGGTTATTGTCGAGGCTCAGTTCGCCGCCGTCACGTGACACGACGATCTTGGTGCCGCGGTCATTGACCGCCGCGACGCTGTTGCTGCCATCCTGTTGGTAAATAAGCGTCTCGGTGCCGTTATCGAGCCTGAGCGAGTAAATGTCAAAAAAGCCCCGGTTACGCTTGTTCGAAGCGTAATAGATATAGTCGGTCGTCCGCGAGACCGCACCGAAATTATGCCGCACGCCGGGCTCGTCGAGTATCGCTTTGACGCCGGTGCCGTCGGGCCGCATCCAGAAAAACTGTGTGTTTTCGTCGCCGCCCTTCGCCTTGCCAAAGATCATCCCGCTTCCGTCCTGCAGCCATCGGACAAAGCCGACGTTGTCGTCATAATTGGTCATCTGCCGCGGCTTGCCGTCCGGCAAGAGCATCGCCCAGACCTGCGACGTCCCGGTCACATTGGTCAAATAAGCCATCTCCCGCCCATCCGGCGACAAAGACGGCGAACTTGCCGATTTGATATTCAGGTACTGCTGGATGGTATATTGCTGGGCATTAGCGGCTGCAGCAAATAGTAGGAAGAAGATCAGGCAAACAGATTTTTTCATCGGGCACCTCGTATTGCGTTTAGTCGACGACCAAATTATACACCAAGATCGATTCTGACCGATGCTCGCAGTCGGATATACGCTACAGCTGACAGCTAATAGCTTTTAGCTGTCAGCTGATGATCTTTTCTTGGTGATCATTTTAGGGTAATCAGTGGGCATCGGCGGCGGTCAGCGGAAATGGGGCTTTTGGCTCTTGGCTTGTCACCCGGAATGTCGATTAAATATTTCGTTGCTAACAGAAAGGACGGGCCGTCGCTCTGCCTGCTCCTTGCCGTCGGTCGGTGCCAGTTAAGCCCAGAATGTGTCGCCTATTCGTATTCTGGCAATTGCACAAGGTCAAAATCTGTGCCGAGTTCAGCAAATGCCTTTTCTTCGACCGGATCGAGCAACTCGCAGGCACGAGCCAGCCTGGTCTTGTTTAACCGGGCAAGCTTTTCACCGACAGCAACCTGGACCGCCTGGCTTCGGTTAGAATAAACACGCTCCTTTACCAGCTTGTCCAATTGTCTCAGAACATCAGTTTCGATAGACACGGTAATTTTGGCAACGCTCATAAAATACCAATACCATTGGTCATCCTGTCGGTCAACAATAATGCTTTTACGACGTGTGATCAAGTATGATCCGCCAGCCTTCTTTGAATTTGCGGAATGTGAGCGTAAATTTACCGTTCGGATTGTCTTTTTCGCGGGCCAGCGACCAATTGCCGAGGACGACGGCGGCGTCTCGGCCGAGCATCGTGATCTCAAGATCTGAAAAGGTCAGGGTGCCCATTTTTGCACGCGAATCGTAACCTTTTTTGTATCGGTCGAGCGTCGGCTGCCATCCGCGGGTGACGTTCGTGCCCGACATAAATGTTAGCTTTTCGGATCTCCAGTATCCGGCCATAAAGCCTTCGAGATCGCCGCGGTTCCATGCGGCGGCTTGGTCGTCCATGACCTTACGGATGGCGCTTTCGCTTTTTGACGTTTGGGCAAAGAGGGCCGACGAAAGCAATAGCAAGGAAAGCACAACGAGCGAGACGTATTTCATAGGTATTTTAGCGGCCGTATGCATTTGGACGCAGAATGGCCGGGGACCCGTGCGGCACCGGCCATTTCTGCGGTTTCAAACGGCGATCCTTAATTACTGGGTGACGATATCTCTTTCTGCTTGTCGGTCAGAGCAATGCCCATTTTTGTGAGCGTCGCGGCGTTTAGCGTGCCGGTTACCTTTACTCCGTTGGCGTCCTGATATTTTCTTAGTCCGTCGCGGGTCGCGTCATCGAGTTTGCCGGTTTCCTCGCCGCTATACATAGATTTCGATTTCAGGAGCTTTTGTGCGGCGGCGATCTGTTCCTTGTTTGCGCGAAATACCGCTTTTTTGGGCTTGTCGTCCGCGCCGGTCGATGGTGTTCCGGTCTTTGCCGTCGATTTGGTCGACTTAGCCGCGGTGGTTCCCGGTGTCGTCGAACTAGCGGTTACCGGTATTTCCTTTTGCTTATCGGTCAAGGCCACGCCAAATTTCTCGAGCGTCGCCCGGTTTAAGGTGCCGGTTTCGCGCAGGCCGCTGTCTTTCTGAAAGCTCTTGATGCCGGTTCGCGTGTCGTCGTTGTATGTGCCGCTCGCTTCGCCGCTATATAGCTTCTTTTCCTTTAGGATGGTTTGGACCTGCTTTATCTGATCCTTGTTGGGCCGAAAGATCGGTGCCCGTTTTGGCTTAGCCGTCGCGGCCGATGCGGTTGTGGGCGTTGCCGACGTGGCCTGGGCGTTTGTGACACCGGCGAAAATCAGCGTTGCTATCGAAAGTAAGAGAATTTTCCTGATCATATACGTATCTCCAATTTTGGTAAGTTCGTGGATCTTGTAAGGAAGCAAAGGCCAAATTGCGGGATTTCTTCCATTCACGTAAGAGTAAAGTTTGCGAACGATATCGGGGGAAGTATCAGACCTTTTCGCCGATCTGTCAAGAGGAGAGTGGGTCGCCCAACGTTCTTTCTGGTTTTTGCCCTGTCTCGGCAAAGGCGAAAAGCCGGCGTCGAACCGGCTTTCGTGATATTTACAAGGGGGAAAAATTGCGTCAGTCGACGAAATCGATTTTGACCTTGTGCGGAATTATTCCTTTGTCGTAGCCCTCTTTTAATAGGCGTTTGACGGCCTCGCGGCCCCGGTCACCGTAGTCGAGCGTTAGGTCGTTGACCCACATCGCGACAAAGCGATCGGCAAGTTCCGGCTGCATGTCGCGGGCAAATTGCATCGCATACGACAGTGCGTCTTCGCGGTTGTCCATCGAGTAAACGATGCTCTTGTGCAGGTGCTTTGAGACGCGCTTCATCAGGTCCTTGCCGAGGTCGCGTCGGATGACGTTACCGCCCATCGGCAGCGGCAGGCCCGTCTTCTCGTGCCACCATTCGCCAAGATCCAGTATCTTGTGGAGCCCCATCTGGTTGTAATAGAGTTGGCCTTCGTGGATCAGCAATCCGGCGTCGACCTCGCCCCTTTTGACCGCGTCGATGATCTCGTCAAACGGAACCACGACGTATTCAAAGTCGGCGTTATAGATCCGCAGAGCAAGAAACGCACTGGTCAATTCGCCCGGTATCGCGATCTTCATGGTCGGGATATCGGCGGCATCACGCGGTTCTTTGGTCACCAGGATCGGGCCGTATTTATCACCGATGCTCGCACCATGCGGCAACAGGGCGTATTTGTCCGAGACGTACGCAAATGCGTGAAAAGAAATCGCGGTCACGTCAAAAACGCCGTTTTTTGCGTCTTCGTTGAGCGTTTGAATGTCTTTGAGCGTGTGCTCAAATTTTAAGCCGTCGGTCTCGAGCTTGTTTGTAGCGAGCCCGTAAAACATGAACGCATCGTCTGAATCCGGCGAATGAGCAACGGAAATCGTACGAATTCCGGGAGTTGAATCTGGAGTTACTGACATACATCACACCTGGGAAAAATACACTTTTGTGTCATAGAAAATCTTTATTCTACCGTTTTCGGCGTGTTTCGCAAACAGGCCACGCAACTCTTCGATCATTTCGGAAAATACGGCATCCGATTCGGTCGGCATGTACGATGACGAAAGGGAGCGCCCCACGAGCCCGTCAAAGTCGAAGATCTGAACATTTGGAAACGTCGCCGAGTCATACTCACGGGCGAAAAAATCGCCGAGGCTGCCGGCGTCGATCTTGTCGTGACGGACGTTGGCATAGTCGCTAGCATACTTTAGCAGGAATACCTCATATTCAAGCAGAAACGGCGTCGTGTCGATCTGACGTTCGTTCCAGATGAGTACGATGTAACCGCCCGGTTTGAGAATACGGTGAAATTCGGCCCGCGTCGTGTCGGCGTCGAACCAGTGGAACGCTTGGGCGGCGATAACGAACTCGACGGAACGGTCGGGAATCGTCGTGTTGTCCGATGTGCCGTCGACAAGCGAAAAATCCGGAAACTGAACAAGTTGCTGTTCGGCCGCGGCACGCATCGCCGCGTTTGGTTCGACGCCGATCACGCGATTGCAGTTTTCCAGAAAGACCGCGGACGAAATGCCGGTCCCGCATCCGACATCGACGATCAGTGATTCGTGCGTCATACCACATTTTTTTTCAAGAAACGCGATGATCTCCCGCGGGTAACCGGGGCGATATTTTACGTAATTTTCGACTCGGTTTGAAAACCTCTCTATCGTATCGGACATAATCTTAAGGGCGACGCCGACCTACGCAATTTCCGGTTCCGCGACCTCTTCGCCGGTCCACTGCAGCTTTTTTGAGTGCGGAATGTCAAATTGATCGAGGATCCGATAGCAAAGATGCTCGACCAGATCGTCGATGGTTTTAGGGCGGTGGTAAAAGCCCGGGCTCGCCGGCAAGATCCGGGCACCGGCATTCGTCAAACGGAGCATATTTTCCAGATGGATCGCATTGTAGGGCGTTTCACGCGGCACGAGTAGCAGCTTGCGGCCCTCCTTGAGGCAGACGTCAGCGGCACGGTGGACGAGATTTGCACCGGCACCCGAGGCGATCGCGCCCATTGTCCCCATCGAGCAGGGAACGATGATCATTCCCGCCTGCTTATTCGAGCCCGAGGATGGTTTTGCTGCCAGATTATCGAGCCGCCAATATCGGATCAGTTTCGAATCAGCGGAAAGCCCGAGCCATGCATTTATCTTGGCGGCATCCGGATCACGCAGATTTACGCCCAACTCGACCTGGGCGACGGTCGCCGCTGTGCCCGACATTATCAGGTTAATTGTATCCACGACGCCGCTGTCGGCAAGCAGTTGGAGCGTGCGTTTTGCGTATATCGTGCCTGAGGCACCTGTGATCGCGACCGTCAATTCCATAAAGTTTGATATTAGCCCCCGAGCCGTTAATTTGAAAGCTCACCGGGCAACGTGCTTCAAGTGAGTTTATTCGCCCGCCAGATTGATGTAGATTCTAAGCAGACAATGAAAACAGAAGATATCAAAAATATACTCGATGCGTTTGCCGCCGGCGGACTCGCCGGCGATGCCGCCATCGAGAAAATAAAGGGCCTCTCGTACGAAGACGTCGGCTATGCCAAGATCGATCACGGGCGGGCCGAGCGGCAGGGCTTTCCGGAGGTGATCTTTGGCCAGGGCAAGACCCGCGAACAGATCGTCGGGATATTTGAGCGGCTGATCGAACGGGCGCCGAATGTACTGATCACGCGAACGACGGCCGAAGTTTTTGGTGACGTTCGCAATGTACTGACCGACGCCGAGTGGCACGAGTCGGCAAATCTGATCCGCGTGATCCGCGATAAAACGGACCGCGGAAGCGGCGAGATTGCCATCGTCACCGCCGGAACCAGCGATATTCCGGTTGCCGAAGAAGCGGCTTTGACGGCCGAGGCGATGGGCAATCGGGTGATACGAATCTGGGACGCCGGGGTGGCTGGCATCCACCGCATAATCTCGCAGCGTGAAACGTTGCAAAATGCCCGCGTCGTCATCGTCGCCGCCGGGATGGAAGGTGCGTTGCCCTCAGTCGTCGGCGGCCTGGTCAGCGTGCCGGTCATCGGCGTGCCGACGAGCATCGGCTACGGCGCGTCATTCGGCGGTATCGCCGCACTGCTCGGGATGCTCAATTCCTGTTCGTCGAACGTCACCGTCGTCAACATCGACAACGGTTTCGGGGCCGGATTTACGGCTTCTCTGATAAATCGACGTAACGCTTCGGAATGAAGCATTTGTCGACCCGCCACGCTCAGCTTTAGGAACCCGGTCACTACCGTCATTCGGCGAGGCTGTCGAACCGTTCCCGGTTCTGGCCTTACGCAACCCGCGCGGTGTCGTATTTAACAATATGTGTTAAATGTTATGAATATTTAATAAACTTTAATATCCTGGGACAGCTTGGGACAAGCCGTGGGACAGGTTAAACTCCCTATATTGAATAGGTTAGCGGTCTTGTCCCACTGTCCCACGGTTTTTCGAGTTTTGTCGCCGGGGCGGCCGATCTTG
>JAYVUD010000430.1:0-2196 GCA_043788335.1 Chloracidobacterium sp.
TGTTAGGAATGACTTCGGCATCGATGAACAGGTGTCGGTCGACACAGTCAAACATCAGCAATGCCCGGACCGGAATGCGGAGGTCCTTGAGTTCCTTGGCGAGGGCAACGACCCCGGCCGCGCCGCGGCTGTAACCGGTCAACAGAACCGGGTCGGTCACGCCGGCCGTCCGTTTGCTTTGGATATGGGCCACGCCGCCGTTGATCGCATCAACCAGGCCGCCGCCGAGAGCGACCGGCCCACGAAAATACCGGGCGTGCGGCCCGCCTCCCTTGCAGATGCGGTGGACAAAACTGTTTGCAAATGCCACGTCGTACTCGGCGTTGCGGCTTGCGCCCGGAAGCACCGCACTGCCTGTACCGTCAATTCCAACGAGAATTCCCATTGTTTATTTCTCCCTTAGTCTGAAACTTTTGAACGATAGTAACATCATTTGTTACTGAACGAGAAATCTGATGTACAGCGAGATCGGCCGACCCGAACGACAGGAGCCGATCGCCGTGAGCTAAGAATTTTCGACTTTTAGCGGACGTTATTCGTCTAAGTACTTGGTCGGGCCTGTCGAAATTGGTTGTTTATCAGATATTATTCTCGTGCGAGAGCTTTTGATGCGTAAGAATGTTTGTTAATTTGACGGATGAGGAGTTGGTCGAGTTGGCGGTCTCGGAAAATCCCGAGGCTTTCGGCGAGATCGTCAGACGCTGGGAGCGTAAGATATTTGCTCTCTGCTTCGGTATGCTTGGCCGTGAGGACGAGGCCGGCGACGCTGCTCAGGAGGCGTTTATTGCCGCCTACCGCAATTTGAAAAATTTTCGCGGCGACGCCAAGGTGTCGTCCTGGCTTCATCGCATCGCCGTAAACCAATGCCTGACGACCAAACGGCGGCACAGATCGCGTGCCGAGGACCTGTTGGACAGCGAGGACGGCTCTGAGGAGCGGGCGTTTGTCGCGGCGGCGAGATATTCGCCGGCCAATGAGGCCGAGCAGGGCGAACGCCTGAAACTCGTGAGGCAAGCTGTCGGTGCTCTGCCGGGCGACCTGAGGCAGGTCGTCGTGATGAAAGAATTTGAGGAAATGACGTTTCAGGAGATATCCGAAACGCTCGAACTGCCGCTCAGCACGGTCAAAAGCCGACTTTATACGGCATTGAGACAGTTGAAACTGAAGTTAGAACGGACACCCGTCGAGGTGGTGTAGCTATGGAAACGAACGGAAATAACAATTTGACCTGCGGCAGCGAGGGTGAACTGGTCGCGTATCTGTACGCCGAAGCCACGCCGGCAGAGCGGGAGCGATTTGAGTCGCATTTACTGGCCTGCACGGCGTGTACCGATGATTTTGCGGAAATGTCCGAAGCACGATTCTCGGTCTTTGAGTGGCAGAAAAAGGAATTTGCCCCGATGGCGACGCCGTCGATCGTAATTCCGTATGAAAAGGCTCGAGCCGCCGGTTGGAGTTTCGGTTCCCTTATTTCGTTTAATTGGCCAACGTTTGCGATGGCGTCGGCTCTACTTGTGGCTGTTGCCGCTATCGGTTTCTGGTCGCTCGGACGCGGCTCAAACGACGTAGATCAGATCGCCGGCAAAACCAAAGCCGACGTTGCCGTCGCCGAGATCGCGCCGCCCGTAGATTCACAAATTGCGGCGGAATTGCAGCCAACTGATATCGTTGCCAACGAAAAGCCTCGCGTGGTCACCGTTGGTGTCGACACAGCTCCGGCCAAGGCCGCAACTGCGGTACGGCGACCACGGACGAATATCAGGACGAGGGGCATTTCGCCGAAATTTGACGGTGACGAAGCGGTCGTCACCCCGCAAAGGGCCAATCGGCGATTGCCGTCACTGACGGCTGATATCGATGACGATGATAAATCGCTTCGGCTGACTGATCTTTTCGATAAACTGGATACGAGGCTTTAGATATATATGAGATCACGTACATTTTTATTGGCGCCGATCGCCGGACTTTTACTGATCTTTGCGGTCACGGCCGGATTCGGCCAGGACCTCCCGGCCGGAGGTACCAAGCCACAACCAACGCCGACGCCGGGTGCCGGCACTACAGCTCCGGGGCGGCCAAACCTGATGGCTCAACTTAATCTGACTCCCGAGCAGATGCAGCAGATCCGGCGTCTGAATACGGAACGAAAGCCACTAATGGAAGCCGCCCAGACCCGCCTGCGGGCTGCCAGCCGTG
>JAYVUD010000431.1:0-9729 GCA_043788335.1 Chloracidobacterium sp.
CGCTCGATGCGGGCGAAATCCAAACTATTTTCAACGTCGGAGCATTCGGCAAGTGCCTGTCCTGCGCAGCCGCACCGGTCGGGATGGTCGATCTGTACAGCGGCGAAAACGATGCTATTGATTCGCGTTCGCGGAATAACGGCACATTGGTCAACGGAGCGACTTTTGGATCTGGAAAAGTCGGACAGGCCTTTAACTTTGACGGTATCGACGACAATGTTGACCTTGGCAACTGGTTTACCTACACCGATTTCACACTTTCGATGTGGGTCAAGCCCGGGGCAACTCAGGTTCAATACGCCGATATTGTCGATAACAACCACACCTGCTGTCAGAATTGGGTTTTGCAGCAAGATAATTTTAGCACTAACGTGTATGCCTTTTCAGGCTCGAACAATTTTACGCTTGCCGCCGATGTCTGGCAGCACCTGGTTGTCACTCACGACGCCACAAATGTGGTCAAGGTGTACGTCAACGGCGTCGTGGTCTCAACCGGCACTTTCGCGATTCCCTATAACGGAACGCAATTTTTACGGCTTGGGCGTTGGGGCAACAGCCTCGGCTTGCCGAGTAACCGCAACTGGAACGGCCAAATTGATGAGTTCGCCGTCTTTGACCGGGCAATATCGGCGAGCGAAGTCCAATCGATTTATGATTCCGGTTCCGCCGGAATGTGCAAACCGACTGCAACGACGTCGCCGAACGGTCTCGCCGGTTGGTGGGCGGGCGATGGCGATGCGACAGATGTCTCCGGTAACGGCAACAACGGCACACTGCAAAACGGAGCAGGCTTTGCGGTCAGTAAGGTCGGGCAGGGTTTCACGTTCGACGGCGTAGACGACAGAATGATCGTCCCGGCATCAAGTTCCTTGGATGTTGGAACTGCCAACGGCTTTTCAATTGAAAGCTGGATCAATCCGGCGTCGAGCACTAATCAACAACCGATCTTTGAATGGAATAGCGGCGGTCCGGCGGCGGCAAATCAGGGCGTCAATCTCTGGATGTCAGTAACTTTCAACGGTGGTGTCGTTGGAAATCTGTCTGCAAATATTCGAGATACCGGTGGCGGCCCTCACCTATTGGAGACACCAAGCGCCGTTATGGCCGCAAACGAATTTCAGCACGTCGTTTTGACCTATGACAAAACAACCGGAGCGGCACAGATATTTCGCAATGCCATCTTAGTGGCAAGCGGCAATCTCGGAAGTTTCCCGCCGCAGACAAGTTTTGATCTTTATTTCGGCAATCGTCCGAGCGTCCTGAATTTTCAAGGCAAAATGGACGAATCCGCAGTATACAACCGTGCTCTGACGCAAGCTGAAATTCAGTCCATCTATAACGCAGGGTCGGCCGGAAAACTGAAATCGACACCGACGGGAAATTCGATGTTCTCGTTCTGGAAAGGCGAGGGAACTGCGAGTGACAGCGTCGGCACAAATGGTGGTTCGCTCGATGGCGGAGCGACGACCGGAACGGGCGTCGTCGGACAGGGGTTTGTACTCGACGGAAATGATGACCAGATCACAATACCGAATGCCGCAAACGTAAGTTTTGGTCCGACCTCACCGATGAGCGTCGAACTGTGGGTGTATCGAACATCGGGCGGTAACCTTCAGCATATTTTCGGAAAGCGAAATAACTGCGATGGCTCGCCGATCAATTATCAAATGGCGTATTTCAACAACCAGATCTATTTCGGTTCAGGCGGTGGCGGTGAGATCACGAGCGGGCAAGATCTGCCGCTCAATACGTGGACGCACCTCGCCGGAACATTCGACGGAACGACATTACGTATCTATATGAATGGCGTGTTGAAGGGTTCGTTGGTCGGCACCTTGGGCGGAACAAACTCTGCACCGTTTCTGATCGGCGGTTCCGGAACCTGTGCCAGATTTGGAGGTAGCATTGACGAGGTCGCCATCTACAATCGGGCACTGTCGCCGTCCGAGATTCGGAGTATTTATCAAACGCCGACGCATCTCGCCGGTTCGGCTGGCGACGCCACGGTAACGTTCCAGAACATCACAGCTCCCGGTATGACTCAGGAAACACCGCTCGATCTAGCCGTATTACCGTCGCTACCGATGGGCGTTGGCTCGCCCGGCCTGACCTATGACATTGCGACAAGTGCGTCGTACACGGGCAATGTCGGTCTTTGCTTTAACGTGCCATCGTTGACTGCGATAAACGCCGCCAACTTGCGGATCTACCATCTCGAGGCCGGTGCGTGGGTCAATCGAACAGCACCGGGTGCGACCCACTCGGCTCTCTGCACGACCGGGGTGACATCGCTGTCGCCATTTGCGGTCGGCATCCTTGCCCCGTCGGCGGCGGGCGTCTCGGTCAGCGGGCGTGTGACGACAGAAAGTGGCCGCGGCATCCGGAATGCGGTCTTGACGCTGTCGGGTACAGATGGTGTTCGGCGAGTCGCACGCACGGGCAGCTTTGGGTATTACCGATTTGAGGATGTGCCGGCGGGTGAGACGTATATCCTGTCGATAGCAACAAAACGATTCACGTTTTCAAATCCGACACGCGTAATATCGGCGGCAGACGATGTTGCCGACGCTGATTTCGTCGCTGTGCCGGCCGAACAAACCTCAAAACGAAAATAAATACTGTAACGACCGACCAAAGGAGAAATGAAATGCTGAATAAACTAGTTTTGGTTCTATTACTTTGCCTCTCGGCCATTTGCGCATCCGCTCAAACAACCGAGTTTACCTATCAGGGCAAGTTGCTCGATGGGTCGCTGGCACCGACCGCCAATTACGATTTCGCGTTCAGGCTGTTCAAGAATCCGGCCGGCGGAGCACAGCTAGGTCCGACGGTCAAAAGATTGAGTCAGCCGGTGGTAAACGGCATATTTACCGTGAGCCTGGATTTCGGCGCCGAATTTGATGGCGGAGCGCGATACATCGAAATCAGCGTCGATGTGACCGGTGGAACAGGAGCAACAACACTGAGCCCTCGGCAACCGATCACCTCGGCCCCGTACGCGATGCGGAGCACCGATTCGAACAGTGCCGATTCGCTAAACTGCACATCGTGCGTCAATAACACCCAGATAGTGTCGCTTTCCGGCAGCAAGCTGACCGGGACGATCTCAGGTGATGGCTCCGGCCTAACAAATCTGAACGGAAACAACATCTCAACTGGGTCGGTTACAGTCAATCAATTGTCGCCCGATCTGATCGACGGCCCACAAAGAAATCAAGCCCTCCTCGCTACTCTTCGATGGGATCTGTTGAAAGTCCAGCGGAATTTTGCCGTTGCAAGTTCTCCGTCCAGCCTTGCCTTCGACGGCACGAATATTTGGGTGTCGAATGTTGGCAGTAACAACGTCTCAAAGCTGCGAGCAAGCGACGGTAACATCCAAGGCACTTTTACAGTCGGCTCACAACCGCTCGCTGTTGCGTTTGACGGAACAAACATCTGGGTGGTTAACATTAGCAGTAATAACGTTACAAAGTTGAGAGCAAGTGATGGTTCTCTTCAAGGCACATTTGCCATTGGCGGCCAGCCGAGAGGGGTCGCATTCGACGGCACGAATATTTGGGTGGCGAGCAATAGTAGCAACAACGTTAAAAAGCTAAGGGCGAGTGACGGTGTTCTTCTTGGCACATTTGCTACCGGTAGCCAGCCTGAAGGGGTCACTTTTGACGGTGTGAACATCTGGGTGACAAATAATGGTAGCAGTAATGTTACCAAGCTAAAGGCCAGCGACGGTGCTTTGATTGGAAATTTCACAGTCGGCAACAACCCACGCGGCATTGCCTTTGACGGCTCGAGTATTTGGGTGTCGAACTTTCTCGACGGCACGGTATCAAAGGTGAGAACCAGCGACGGTGCAGTGCAAGGCACTTATGCCGTGGGCACGGGCCCATTCGGTGTCGCGTTTGATGGCACGAATATCTGGGTAGCAAACAGCAATAGCAGCAACGTAACAAAACTGAGGGCTAGTGACGGTGTTTCGCAAGGTGCGTTTAGCACTGGCACCAACCCGTTCGGCTTAGCTTTTGACGGATCGAATATGTGGGTTGTAAATAATGGCAGCGACAACGTGACGAGACTTTTCCCTGCGTTTCCGCAATAGGAAGACACAATGCAGAATTCAAAACTAAAACATAGAGAAATAGTCGTATTAGCCGCGTCGCTTGCATTGTCAATTATCAATTGTCCACTCGCAATTTTTGCTCAATCGGGCGGGACGTACACGATCACACAGTCGGTCGTCGCATCTGGCGGAGCGACGGGTTCGGCGGGTGGTGCGTACAAGGTTGACGGGACTGCGGGGCAAGCGGCAGCGGGAACGAACGTATCCGGAAGTTCTTACGCGGTTTCGGGTGGTTTTTGGCAATATGGGCTTGCACCGTCGTCGGCGGGCGTTTCGGTCAGCGGGCGTGTGACGACAGAGAGTGGCCGCGGCATCCGGAATGCGGTCTTGACGCTGTCGGGTACAGATGGTGTTCGGCGAGTCGCACGCACGGGCAGCTTTGGGTATTACCGGTTCGAGGATGTGCCGGCGGGTGAGACGTATATTCTGTCGATAGCGACAAAACGATTCACGTTTTCCAACCCGACCCGCGTGATCTCGGCAGCGGACGATGTCACCGACGCTGACTTTACCGCGTTAAATGAGTGACGTGCCGGAATAGAATTGGCCCGGCGGCCAACCCAAGCAAACAATTCGCCGGGACAATAAAGGGCGGGGGACCGATGTCGTCCGCCCGGCCATTTTTAAGCCGCTTGTTTTAGCTCAGAGACATTTCTCTCGGGTTCAAAAACGCGGATGTTGGTCGCCAGGCCCAGTTTTTCGAGGATGCGGATGGCGATCCAGTTCATATCAAACTGGTACCACGCCAGGCCGTGGCGAGCCGAGTTTGGCGACATATGGTGATTGTTGTGCCAACCCTCGCCGAATGTGAGGATCGCGACGAACCAGTTATTGGTCGACAGATCGCCGGTATCGTGCGGTCGCTGGCCGTAAATGTGGGCGAGCGAATTGACGAACCACGTCGTGTGCCAACCGACAACGACCCGCAGGAAAACGCCCCAGACGACCATCGACCATCCGCCGATAGCGAAAAGGATGAAAGCAGAAACTATGATCGGCACGTAAAAATACCGCGAGATCAGGACGTGCCCGCGATCCTTGAGCAGGTCGGGAATGTATTTTTTGATCGTCGCCGCGTCATGGTCCTGAGCAGTTCCCCAGACGACCCAGCCGATCTGAGCCCACCAAAAACCGGGCCGGATCGAGTGCGGATCCTTTTCCGTGTCGGTAAACGCGTGATGCATCCGGTGCGTCACTATCCATTTGTCCGGCGGATCCTGCATCGACATCGTCGCGAAAATGCTAGTCACGTATTCGATCCATTTTGGAGCTTTGAAACTGCGGTGCGTCAGCAAACGATGCCATCCCAAACCGACGCCGAGGCTGCCGACGATCCAGTTGCCGATCATCATCGCCGCAAAATTAGGCCAACTGAGCGTGAAAAAAGCAGGGATCGCAATCAGGTGAAACGATGCCACGATCACGATGTTCTTCCAGTTTGGCCCCATGCAGGGCTTTTCAAATTCGAGGACGTTTTGCATTTAGAAAATAAAAAAACTACTAAATTAATACATTTATAGCGTAACAGGTCTGGGCGAAAACGATTGTAATAGTTGGGTAAAAGTTAGTTATCAGATTGCTCGGCCAGCTGTTTGAGGCGTGCGTTGCGGGTGCTCACCAGCGTTCGTAGGTGCCGCTTCATCACAAGTTCATCGACGATCCTGCCCAATATGCCGAATGGCGACGTCCATATCAGCGTGTCTTTCATCAACGTGCCGCTACGAACCCTTACGAACTCGTGAATGTGTTTGAATGATCTAAAATTGCCCTCGGTCATTTCGTCGACGAACAGCCGCGGCCTTTCAAACTCAGTGACCCTGACCGTCAGCCGCTGACGCATTCCGAAGTGGGTTCCCTCAAACGTCACCGTTTGCCCGAGCCCGAGCATGCCGTCCGTCACGCCCGCGACAACCCTCTCATCAGTTTGCATCGTTGTTTCCGTATGGATGCGAACGTCCCGCATCAGGTCAAAGCAGGTCTCTGCGGATGCGCGGATCTGGGTTTCGATGAGGATCTCAGGCATTTTTTTTAGTAGTTTACACGGACAAACTCCGCAAGGCCGATGCCGATCAGCCCGGCGGCCACATTTAGGACCGTTCCGGCTATTGTGCAAACCGCAACCGCGGCTAATGCCGAGATCACCGGACCAAATTGCCGACGTATCAACCGCCCGGTCAGGTAAAACGCACCGACGGACATCGAGACCGAGATGGCGATCGACAGCACCGCGAAAATGCCCAGGCCCCACGTCGTAACTTTCTCGGCGTATCCATTCATCGCGAGCAGCATAAAAGCGAGCACGGCAATGCCCAAAAATATACCGGCAACCAACGTAATTATGAGTGCGGCGATCTTCGGGATCATAGAGCGTACGACCGATAGAATGGATAATACACAGAGGCTCTCGTTGATTCAACCGAAAACCTCCGCGGAATTTGAATTAATGGTCCGCAACGCCTATCCCGCCGCTGTGAAGGGTGGTGCGATAAGACGCCCGGTCACGATCTCGCGATCGGCTGGATTAGACCAGATCCCTGATCACTGATCGATCCGGCCCGGCTTTGGCTTGGCGGCAAAGATCTTGACGCTGGCGGCGTAGTCGTTGACGTTGTATTTGCGCAGCAGAGCTGAAAGCTCGTTGTGCAGAGTGTCGTCCTTTTCAGACGGCTGCGGCGAACAGCAGCCCGATGTTTCTTTCATCGTCACGCGGCCGCCGAGCGAGACCGGTTTGATCTGCGTCACGGCCGGGCCGCAACACGTCGATGTATTCCCGGCCTTGGCATAAGCGTTAAGATCGGCACCTGAGTCGATGACCTCAACATGCGTAAGGCCGGCGTCCTGCAGTCCCTGTTTGTAGTCGTCGATCGTGATGGCACCCGCGATGCACCCGACATAGGCAAGCACATTCTCGGCGAGTTCGGCCGGCAACGCCTTTTTGAGCACGATATCGCTGACCGCGAGTCCGCCGCCGGGTTTGAGAACACGGGCGATCTCGCGAAATACGGCCGGTTTGTCCGGCGCAAGATTGATGACACAGTTGCTGACGACAATATCGGTCGACGCGTCCTCAAGCGGCAGTTTGTCGATCGTGGCGAGATGAAATTCGACGTTTGTGTAGCCCGCACCGTCGTTTGCACGGGCGGCGTTCTTACGCGCAAGTTCGATCATCTCCGGCGTCATATCGATGCCGATCGCACGGCCTGTCGGTCCCACCTTTTGTGCGGCCAAGAACACATCGAGCCCGCCGCCGCTGCCAAGGTCAACTAATACTTGGCCTTCTTTGAGGTTTGCCATCGCCGTCGGATTACCGCACGACAGTCCCATATTAGCCTCGGCCGGTATCGAAGCCAATTCCTCAGCCGTATAGCCAAACGCCTCAGCCACCGCCTTGACTCCGGCGTGCTCCGTCGACAAATTGCTCACCGCAACCGCTCCGTATTTGCTCTTCACCGCTGCTGTTAATTTCTCTGACATATCATTTACCTCTAGATTACCTATAAATTATTACGCCGTACGCCTTACAGTTATGCTTAAGCATAATTGATAATTCAAACGTACACCCGCGACCGGAATGATGTCAAGCATTAATTATGCAAAAGCATAATTGTTCGTTGGATATCTGGTCCGGAAAGGTTGGAGGGTTAATTGGGTTGATCTGTCTTTACGCCGTTGAGCAACTCGGCCGCAATTCTAAGCTTTTGTCTATTTCTGAGCTTGCCGCTAGGCTCGAGCTTCGCGATCGGTTCACCCGTAGTGTCATCCGTCACGACTACTGATTCGCCCAATACGACCTCGGCAATGATTTCGTAAAGGCTTGCTTCTAAATCAGTTTTTGAAAGATGTTTCATTAATCTCTTTAGAAGAAAATGTTGGTCAATGACTATTTTGCCGGCGACGCATACAGTCGGATACCTAATGCTTCGGTTACCTTCATTATTGTCGAGAACTCGGGATTCCCCGATTGCGACAGTGCTTTGTAAAGGTTCTCGCGGCCGAGACCAGTATCATGTGCCAATTATGTAATACCGCGAGTCCGGGCAATGTCGCCGAAAGCGGCGGCAACCAGCGAAGATTCACCGTCTTCCAGCTCCGCTCCAAGATATTCCGCCATATCTTTGTCCGTGTTCAAGTATTACGGGGCATCTAAACGAAACGGTTTTCTGTTTGTCTTTAACTGGACCATTAGCCGTTTTTCGTTAGAAATTGCATATAGGTTAAAGAGAAATATATGTAAATATGGCACTTAGCGGTTTTTTATCTAACGTCCTTTAACAGGTCTTTAACCGTTGACACGTGCCTATTCGGTGACAAGCACCCATTTAGGTTGATTCCCAGCCCCCAAATTTCTGATCCGATTCTTGGAACTCAATTCCGTCAGGAGATGATTAATTCTTGTCTTTTTTTGCTTATCCGACATCCAGGTTGGCAGTACATTCCATAAAAGTTCGTCAATTTCATGACGACTTGCGGATCCGTGTTGCCTGAGCAGTTTATTTATATAGTCGAAGCACTGTTCTTTTTCAAATGCCCTTGCCTTAGTATAAACGACTTTTTGCCCAGTCTTTTGGGCAAGATTTGCGGAGATAAAATAATTCGGCCTAATACCCTCAATAAGTTTCTTTCTTCTGAGATGAGCAGCCTCTTCGCTCGTAAGCAATTTCTTTTTTTGTACCTTATCAAGAATCATTATTTCTTCGAGTGTAAGACTTTTATCTCTTGCCAAAACACCAGCGAAATCCATATCCAACACCTTGCCGATTACCGTCATTTTCACCCGATTATTTGAAAAATCGTATTCAGGCAATGGAAAGAACCTGACTCTCTGGAAATTGAACATCTTCTTGATTCCGCTTCCGATAGTGTCGACCATATTTAGATTTACCATCGCGGTTGCCAGAAACTTGTTTCGATATTTCTCTTCCGGCGAATCATCTTGAATTACCTTTTCCACCGAACCTGGAATGAAACTCCCAAGATTCGAGAAAATCAAATAATCTTCACCCTCAATTACATTTATTCGACCGCCCATCGAGTAGTCTTGGTGAGCGATGCAATTGTTAAGTGCCTCACGAATAATAAATGGCTCGTAACGGTCAACCTCGTCCGGGAAAAGAGTGCCTTCTTTGATATACCTGTATCGCAAATTTCGGATCTTTCGATAAATACGATCAACGGCCAAGAGAAACGGACAGCTTTCAACTTTCCAATCTTGCTCAAACCCCTTTGAGTCTTTTAACACCCATCGAATCTTAATATCGGCGGGACTTACGAAATGCTCAGACTCGTCCCGGCCTAATAAGATGATTGCTGCCCTTGTAATTTGACCTTGAATCGTTATTTTTGCCTTATTGAGGAAAACCGAGTCGGTCCAAACGTCGACTTCGCCAGCTTTATCCGGGTGTTTGATCTTGAAATTTTCTCGGGCTTTAGCAATCGCATGAGGATCCAAATCGTAAATGGTCGCGTTTGGACAAATTGCAGCACTCCAATCAATTTCCACAAATTGATCTCGAATGCGTTCGCGTTTCTCTGTGCTCAACGGGATAGTGTTGTCGCTATCTCGACCATATGCATGTCCTTGCCATTCGGTAGGAATTCCACGAACAGCCTTT
>JAYVUD010000432.1:0-7162 GCA_043788335.1 Chloracidobacterium sp.
GGAACCGCCGAGTTCGATCCAGCCCGAGCCTTTGCAGGGGCGGCAACGGTCACTCTCAAATTTGCCCGTTCCGTGACATTTGAAACACGAAAAATCAAACTCCGCTGACGGCTCCGTGAACGGAAAGTATGACGGCCGAAACCGTGTGACCGTGTCACCGCCGAAAAGACGCTGGAGCCATTCGGTGACAGTGCCCTTGAGATGAGCCATCGTGATGCCTTTGTCGACGCATAGGCCTTCGATCTGGTGAAACATCGGGACGTGTGTCATGTCCGGCGTATCACGCCGAAAGACCTTGCCCGGAGCGATGATACGAATGGGCACACCGCGGCGTTCCATTGCCCGTATCTGGACGGTCGACGTCTGCGAACGGAGAGCAAACCCCTGGGTCGTGTAGAACGTATCCTGCGACTCGCGCGCCGGGTGGCCCTCCGGGATATTCAACGCATCAAAATTATAATAGTCGGTCTCGATCTCGCGGTCGTTTTCGATCGAGTAGCCCATCGAAACAAAAATATCCTCGATCTGCTGTCGTAGGATCGTGATCAAATGGAGATGGCCGGCCCGCGGACGCCGTCCCGGTAAGGTCACATCGAGCCGTTCACGTTCGATCTTGGCACTTGAAATAAAGGAGTTTAACGTGAGTTCTGCAGATTCGATCGAATCGACGATCTCCTTTTCCACGGCCTGGACCAGTTGCCCGAAAGCGCCGCGATCCTCGGGTGCAACGCGGCCGATCAACCTCATCGTGGCAGCGATCTCTGATCTTTTCCCGGTGTGTTTGATCTTAAGTTCGGCGAGCGACCGCAGTTTTTCTTCGGCGTCTCCGAGCGATGTACCGTGCAGTTCCAAATGGGCGAACTGAGCAAAGTCTTCGACGAACGCGTACCTTACCGACTCGACCTTTTCCCTCTCTTCCGACATAAAATATTGTTGGCCCCGAAGCTCTAAATAGCAGACATCTTTGGACTTAATTTTATCAGGATGGAGGATATACGTAAAACAATCTTGTTCATTTATTTGATCTAATGGTCTCGTGAGCGGATTTGTGCAACTGGCGGTGCTCCAGTTTTTGCGGCGGTCATTTGCAATGTTATGATGACATTAACGGCAGTTATTCTTGCAAAAAAGGATTCAAAAATGAAAGCAATAGTAAAAAGTAAAGCCGAACGCGGTTTGTGGCTTGAGGATGTGCCTGAACCGACGATCGGCATCAACGATGTGCTCATCCGGATGAAAAAAACCGGCATATGCGGTACGGATGTGCATATATACAACTGGGACGCCTGGGCTCAGGCGACGATCAAGGTTCCGACGATCCTCGGCCACGAACTCGTCGGCGAGATCGTCGAGGTTGGCTCGAACGTCAACGATTTCTATGTCGGCGATATCGTCAGTGTCGAGGGCCATCTCGTCTGCGGCCGCTGCCGCAATTGCCTCGCCGGCCGCCGCTATAAATGTGCCCACACGCTCGGCTTTGGTGTCAATACGGACGGCGGGTTCGCCGAGTATATGTCGGTTCCGATGACTAACATTTGGAAACATGAGCCCGGTATAAATCTCGATGTCGCCGCGATCTTCGATCCGTTTGGTAATGCGGTGCATACAGCTCTCGCTTTTGAGGTATTTGGCGAAGATGTTTTGATCACCGGTGCGGGCCCGATCGGCATCATGGCCGCCGCTGTCGCAAAACACGCCGGAGCACGCCACGTTGTCATTACAGACGTCAATCCGAAAAGGCTGGAGCTCGCTGAAAAGCTCGGCGTGACCCTCGCGGTTGACGTCCGTGAAAAGCCGATCGCCGATATCCAAAAGGAACTCGGGATGAAAGAGGGATTTGATGTTGGCATGGAAATGTCCGGCAATCCGTCAGCGTTTCAGGACATGCTTGCGAATATGACCCATGGTGGGAATATCGCATTTCTTGGCATTCCGTCGGATGAATTTGCGATCAACTGGAAAACAGTGATCTTCAATATGCTCACGATCAAGGGCATCTACGGTCGTGAAATGTACGAAACCTGGTATCAGATGAGCGTTCTGCTCGAATCAGGATTGGATATCGAGCCCGTCATCACGCACAGGTTCGCTGCCACGGAGTTCGAAGCAGGATTTGAAGCGATGAGCACCGGTAACAGCGGCAAGGTAATTCTCGATTGGAACGAGGTCTAACGATGTACGACAATATTCAAAAACACCTTCAAAACACACTTTCCGAGATCAGAGACGCCGGGCTTTTCAAATCAGAACGAGTTATCGAAAGCCCACAGGACGCCCACATAGCAGTCACCAACAGCCGCAAGGTGCTCAATATGTGTGCCAATAACTATCTCGGGCTTTCCGACCATCCCGACATCGTCGAAGCCGCCAAACATGGGCTTGATGAATGGGGATTCGGCCTCTCCTCCGTCCGGTTTATTTGCGGTACGCAGACCATCCATAAACAGCTCGAGGAAAAGATCAGCAACTTTCTCGGCACCGAGGACACGATACTTTACACTTCCTGTTTTGATGCCAACGGCGGACTTTTCGAGACCGTTTTGGGCGAAGAGGATGCGGTCATATCAGATTCGCTCAATCACGCAAGCGTTATTGACGGTATCAGGTTAAGCAAGGCTCAGCGATTTCGCTATGAGAACGGCGATATGGCGGATCTCGAGGCTAAGCTTATTGAAGCGTCCGGTTTGCGGTTTAAGCTGATCGCTACCGACGGCATTTTCTCGATGGACGGGTTCATCGCTAAATTGCCCGAGATCTGCGATCTGGCGGATAAATACGGGGCAATGGTTATGGTCGACGATTCGCACGCCGTCGGATTTATGGGAAAAAACGGCCGCGGCGTTCACGAGCACCACAACGTAATGGATCGCATCGATGTCATTACCGGCACCCTCGGCAAAGCCCTCGGCGGAGCCAGTGGCGGATACACTAGCGGCAAAAAGGAGATCATCGACCTTCTCAGGCAGCGTTCGCGTCCTTATCTTTTCTCTAATTCGGTAGCGCCGCCGATCGTCGCCGCCGCGATCAAGGCGATCGACATGCTCACGGAGTCGACGGAGCTTCGTGACCGCCTGATGGATAATACAAAGTATTTCCGAGAAAAGTTATCTTCGATCGGCCTCGATATCGTCCCGGGCGAACATCCAATTGTGCCGGTAATGTTCGGCGACGCCGTTCTGGCAACGAAAATGGCTGAGGCAATGCTAAAACGAGGCGTGTACGTCATCGCGTTCTCGTTCCCGGTCGTTCCGAAAGGGAAGGCACGGATTCGAACACAGGTTTCCGCCGCCCACACCCGCGAGGATCTCGATTTCGCCGTCGCGATGTTCGCCGAGGCCAAGGCGGAACTCGGGATATAGAAAAAGCGTGAGGCCGTTCTTGCGGACGGCCTCACGCGGTATTGTTTTCAGTACGATTATTACGCCGCTGCTTGAGTCTGCTTGCCCAACGCTTCTTTCGCCTGTCCCGCTACCAAAGCGAACGCTTCGGGCTGTTTGACGGCGAGATCGGCGAGCACTTTTCGGTCCATTTCGATACCGGCCAGGTTCAGGCCGTGAATGAACTGCGAATACTTCATGTCGTTCAGACGGCAAGCCGCGTTGATCCGGACGATCCACAGTTTGCGAAAATCACGCTTTTTCAATTTACGGCCCGTGTAGGCGAAATTCAGAGCGCGTTCGACCGACTCTTTAGCCGAGCGATAAAGCTTCGACTTAGTTCCACGAAAGCCCTTGGCTAAGGCTAATATTTTTTTGCGTTTCTCTAGACGCTTATTACCACGTTTTGCTCTTGGCATTTTCTTTCTCTCCCGATTTAGAT
The DNA here is from genome assembly GCA_043788335.1 of Chloracidobacterium sp. Classification (GTDB taxonomy): domain Bacteria; phylum Acidobacteriota; class Blastocatellia; order Pyrinomonadales; family Pyrinomonadaceae; genus OLB17. The sequence continues at coordinate 3,820 of JAYVUD010000432.1, forward strand.
CTTGTTATACGCTGGATCAGGCACGCTGTCGCGAGTCTCGATGGATCTCCGCGTCTATGTGTCCCCTTTGTCTTCGCGTCACGACATATTAATTACGGCCGTACGGCAACATTTTTTCGACGCGTTTCTGATCACCTTCGGATACTAAAACGTCGATATCAAGATTGCGTTTACGCTTGCTCGTCTTTTTCGTCAAAATGTGGCGTGCGTGCGAATGTCCGCGTTTGAACTTGCCCGATGCTGTCGAGCGAAAACGCTTAGCCGCGCCTTTGTGTGTTTTTAATTTCGGCATATCCTCTCTCCTCTTAATAGCTTACGTGAAATTACCTGATGTAATTTCTAAAATATTTCTTCCTCGTCCTTAGGCTCGGCAGCCTCCTTGGCTGCGACCTTCTTAACGGGCTTTTTCTCAGCCGCTGGCTTCTCAGCTTTCTTTTCCGCAACCGGTTCGGCAGATTTCTTATCAGGCACCTTCGCCTTTTTAGGGATATAGATGGTGAACATCTGATAGCCTTCCATCTTTGGATAAACTTCGACATCCGCGAGGTCCGCCAGATCCACGGTCAATTTCTTGAGGATCTTGGCCCCGAGTTCACGGTGCGTCATTTCGCGTCCGCGAAAAGCGATCGCAGCTCTCACCTTGTCACCCTCGCCCAACCATTGGCGGGCGTGCTCCATGCGGTAGTTATAATCGTGGTCGTCTGTGCCGGGCCGGAATTTGATCTCCTTGACCTGGACAGTGACCTGCTTTTTCTTCGCTTCATGAGCCTTTTTCTTTTGCTCGTAAAGGAATTTACCGTAATCGATGATCTTGCAAACGGGCGGCTTTGCGCTCGGAGCGATCTCAACTAAGTCAATACCACGATTTCTCGCTTCCTGGATAGCGTCACGCGTATCCATTACGCCCAAAGTTTCACCGTCCTCGGTCACGACACGCACTGACGGAACGCGAATTCGTTCGTTGGTGCGGTGTAGCGGTTCCCGAAACCGCGGCTTAAATCTATTTCCACCAAATCTTCTAGCGATAAGTACCTCCTTTGTTGATTAGCGATCTTAGAGACTTCGCTCGGCTTTCTGCTTTGTGATCATCTCTTTGAACTCGGCCAGAGACATCGCTCCGATGTCCCCCTGTTTGCGATCACGAACGGCGACCTGGCCGTTCTCTAATTCCTGGTCACCCAAAACGAGCATGTACGGAATCTTCTGCATCTGAGCGTCGCGTATCTTGGCACCGATCTTGTCTGATCGTGTATTTGCCTCGACGCGGAACCCGGCACTACGCAGTTCGCCGGCGACTTGCTCGGCATATTCGTTAATGCGGTCCGTGATCGGCAGCACCGTAACCTGGACCGGAGCGAGCCAAAGCGGGAATGCACCCGCGTAATGTTCGATGAGCACACCAAAGAACCGCTCGATCGATCCGAACAATGCCCGGTGGATCATAAAGGGGCGATGTTTCAGGTTATCGTCGCCCGTGTACTCAAGTTCGAATCGCTCCGGCAGGTTGAAATCCAACTGGATCGTTCCAAGTTGCCACACTCGTCCGATGGCGTCTTCGATCTTGATATCGATCTTCGGCCCGTAAAATGCCGCCTCGCCCTCGATACGCTCGTACGTGATATCGCGTTCCTTCAGAGCACTAGCAAGCTGATCCTCAGCCGCGACCCAGTCTTCGTCAGAACCGAGGTAACCCTTATTTTCGGCCTCACCGCGGACGGAGAGCTCAAATTTTACCTTATCGAAACCGTAAGTCTCAAAAACCTTGATCGCAAAGTCCAAACAGTCCGCTACCTCGGCGTGAACCTGGTCAGGCCGAACGAAAAGGTGAGCATCATCGACCGAAAATCCGCGTACGCGCATCAGGCCGTGGAGCGTGCCCGACAACTCGGCACGGTATACGGTGCCCATTTCAGAGTATCGCTGCGGCAGATCGCGGTAAGATTTTGGCGAAGCCTTGTAAATGCCGATATGGAAAGGGCAGTTCATCGGCTTGAGCCGGTATTCTTCTTCCTCAATGCTCGTCGGAGCGTACATCGAGTCCGAGTAGTTTCCCTCGTGTCCGCTCGTTACCCAAAGTGCACGTTTCGCGATATGCGGCGTGAAGACAAAACTGTAACCGCGTTTTTCTAGCTCTTCTTTGAGAAGACGCTCCATCTCCATCCGGACAATGCCGCCTTTCGGGTGCCAGAGAATCAAGCCTTGGCCGTAGTCATCGGAAATCGAAAACAGGTCGAGTTCGCGTCCCAGTTTGCGATGGTCGCGTTTCTCGGCCTCTTCACGCTGTTTGAGCCAAGCGTCGAGTTCTTCCTGACGGGCAAATGCGGTGCCGTAGACACGCTGCATCTGCTCACGCTCTGCGTCGCCTTTCCAATAGGCACCTGACAGTGCGAGCAGCTTAAACGCGCCGAGTTTACCCGTGTGGGGAACGTGCGGCCCCAAGCAAAAGTCGAGAAATGGAGAATTATCGATGTAATAGATGCTCGCCGAGTCGCTGACCTTGTCGGCGATCAACTCGCATTTGAGGGGCTCTTCGCGTCCCTCGAAAATATTGAGAATCTTTGCTTTTTCGACGATCTCGCGGCGATACGGCAGATTTTGCTTGGCCATCGACTTCATTTTCTTTTCGATGACGGGCAGATCAGCCTCGGTCAGTTGCCGCGGAGCAATGATATCGTAATAGTAACCGTAACGCGGGTCTTCCATCAGCGCCGGCCCGACGCCGAGCTTTGTCCCCGGAAAGAGGTCAAGTATGGCTGCAGCCAGCAGGTGAGCGGTCGAATGGCGTATGAGTTCAAGCCCATCACGCGAATCCGACGTGATCGGTTCGATCGTCACGGTTTCGCCTGTAGCTGCCAGTTGGCTACCTAGGTCGACCTCGACTCCGTTGACCTTTGCGGCTAGCGTACGCTTTAGCACGTCGCGGTCGAGAGCCTTAAAGGCATCGAGTACCGACGAGGGCGCGGGGAACGAACGCTGTTCTTCACCGTATTTAACGTTAATTTCGCTCATATTTTTGTTAAAGGTTAATCGTTATCGGTCAATTGGGCTACGGAATACAAAGTGAGCCGATTCGAAACCGGGCCTTTATCAATCAACCGTCAACAATTAGCGATTAACAACCTACTACTAACCAAGATTTGATCCGATAAAAGCGACTTTGCAAATGTCCGACAAACTTAAGTTGGTCGAAGTGTCACGCCATTAGAAGCGTGTCGTAGTAGTTATAAAAACTGCAAAGTTCTTAGTAAGCATCTTATCGAAAAATGTAAATGGTAGTCTCTAGCAGACTCGAACTGCTGACCCCTACCTTGTCAAGGTAATGCTCTACCAACTGAGCTAAGAG
>JAYVUD010000433.1:0-15593 GCA_043788335.1 Chloracidobacterium sp.
CATCGTCGCCGACCTCGGCATTAAAGAGCGTTTTCCCGACGATCTGCAGTGTGAGTTGCATCATTTCGCGGTCAATGTCGCGAAGGTCGCCGTCGTGCCAACTGTCCGACATTGCGTCGGCAAATTCGACCATCGAGCGAGAGTATTCGGCGATCCGGTTGCGGTGAAAAGCGGGCTGGATCATTCGCCGCTGACGGAGATGAGACTCGCCCTCGTTGGTCAGCAAGCCGTTCCCGAGCAGTGCCTTTGCACGTTGGATCGCACGGCCTTTGACAAATTTGTGAGCGTTTACCACGAACATATCACGGATCAGGTCGGGGTGATTGAGAAAGAATACGGGCTGCGGGCCCAATCTATAAAACGAAACGTCGCCGAGCGATGCCTGCCTTGTCAGAAAACCGATCCGGTCTCGCCAAAACGCCCGAAGATGGCCGCCGAACAGCCCTGCGGTAGGCGACGGCGGCAGGGATGTTACAATTTTGTTGGATGTGCTGTCGGCCATTTAGAAATCTTGCTCCAAAACTGATAATTTAATAGCTTATGTCAGAACCGAAACCAATGAAAGTCAAACCCGATATTCGGGCCATCACGCGGCTTGTGCCGAAGAGCGGAAACCTTGTCCAAGGACAGTCAGAGCTGCCGATCGATCCGCAGCTCGCCGCCGAGGCCGCCGCGATCATCGCTGCCAGCGAGAACCATTACGGCGGCAGCGAGGGCAATGAAGACCTGCGTAAAGCCGTCACGGCCAAGATCGCCAAATACAATAACATCACGGTCGACTCTGACGCCCGCCCATTCGAGGTAATGATCACCAACGGCGGTACCGGTGCCCTGATCGGCATCGCCCAGGGATATCTTCGCGGCAGATCGGCACTCGTTTTTGAGCCGTATTATCCGTATCACCAGCGAATTTTGGAAGAATTTGGCAGTAAGACCGAGCGGTTCGAGCTTGATGCGGATCTTAAGTTTGAAAAAGACGATTTGCTCGCCCGATGTAAGGAGCTAAAGGATCGCACCGAGTTTCCGCTCAAGGCGATCATCGTCTGCACGCCCGCCAACCCGAGCGGCAAGGTGATGTCTCAGGCAGAACTCGAGGATATAGCTGCGGTCGCCAAGGAACTCGACCTGCTCGTCGTTTCCGACGAGGTTTACGAACACTACGTCACCGGCGAAAACCCGCACACCCCGATCGCCGGCCTGCCGGAAATGTGGGAGCGAACCATCACGGTCAATTCGTTCTCAAAATCGTGGAACATCTCGGGCTGGCGTCTCGGTTATGCCTACGGGCCCGGCAAGCTGATCGCACCGATCAACAACGCCGCCAACGTCATCTACGTCTGCCCCGCGACGCCGCTACAGGCGGCACTCTCGCGGGTTCTGATGGCAAATGACGGTTACTATCCGCACTTGCGCGATAAGTTCGACGGTAAGCGTCGCTTTACGTCGGAGGTCCTGACGGATCTCGGATTTGATATATACAATTCAGGATCGGCTTTTTATCTGTGGGCACGAATTCCGGAACGCTTCAATGATGCGATCGCATTTAACGAAATGCTGATGCGTGACGCCGGCGTCGGTATGACGCCCGGCAGTGCGTTTGCCGACAGCGATCTGTGGGACGCCCATGTCCGCATCTGCATTGCCCGCGAAGACAGCGTGCTTGAGGGCGCGATGGAGAAGCTGAAAAGTGTGCTTGCCTGAGAAACGGTGGTAAAATATCGGTAAGAGGTGTTCGATGATGCAAACCGCAGAACAAATTTTCGAAACTATCAAAGTTCTTACCAGTGCCGAACGTGAAAAATTGGAAGATTTGATGCAAGCCGGACGATCAAATGGCGGTAACGCCAAAGTCTATCGAAACGAGCGATTTGAGAAGGCAATGAGTTGGGTTCTTGAACACAGAGCAGATTACGTTGGCCAGTTTGTTCTTCTCGAAGGCGATGAATTGATCGGGCACAGCACCGATCCAAAAGAGCTTTATAAATTGGCGGACGAACGAGGAATCAATAGTCCGTTTGTAAAGCGTATCATCGCTAACGAACAGCCGTTTTTTGGAGGATGGTAATTGTCGGAAATTGTCGAATTTGAGATTGCGTACAAATATAACCTGCTTAAAGTCGGAATTGTAGTCGAGACTACTCTTCGCTTTAATAATCTAGAAGTTAAAATTGATGCGCGCGTGGATACCGGTTCGAGCTATTGCATCTTCGAACGGCAATTCGGCGAAAGACTCGGCTTGGACGTTGAAACCGGCATTGCGGTTCAGATCGGTACTGCAACTGGTTCTTTTCGCGCCTATGGTCACCGCATCGAAATGGCGGTCCTTGGTATGCAGGCAGACTCGACTGTTTACTTCGCGGAAAGCCATCACTTTGATCGCAATGTTCTAGGGCGCATTGGGTGGCTCGATAGGGTAAAGCTCGGACTGGTCGAATCTCAGGGAATCTTGTATTTAGCACGAGCTGATAGCGATTGATTTACTTTTTAACTTATATGAATAGGGCAATCTCGTTTTTATTAATCCTTTGTTTCTTAAGCGTCGCGCCTGCCACTTTCGCCGACGAAGGGATGTGGACATTTGACAATCCGCCGCTTACGCAGTGGAAGGCCCGATACAAGTTCGAGCCGTCGAAAGAGTGGCTTGACAAGGTTCGCCTGGCGAGTCCGAAGGTCAATGGGTCGTCGTCAGGCTTTGTTTCGCCGAACGGCCTGATGGTTACCAATCATCACGTTGCATCGTCATACATCGCCCGGCTCTCGACCAAAGAACGCGATCTGATGAAGACCGGCTTTTACGCCAAGACTCAGGCCGATGAACTCAAGGTGCCGGACGGTGACGTATCGGTCCTCCAATCGTTCAAAAACGTCACCGAAACGGTGAACGGTGCATCGCAGAAGGGCAAGACGGATGCCGAATCGGCCCAATTCCGCTCGACCGCGATCTCAATGCTTGAGGGCGAGTGCGGAAAGACAACCGGCCTCAAATGTGACGTGATCTCACTCTACAGCGGTGGTGAATATTGGCTTTATCGGACAAAACACTACACAGATGTGCGGTTGGTGATGTGCCCCGAGGAGCAGGCGGCGTTCTTTGGCGGTGACTATGACAACTTTGTCTACCCGCGTTTCGATCTCGATTTTACTTTCTTGCGGGTCTATGAGAACGGTCAGCCGGCCAAGACGCCGGACTATTTCAAATGGTCCGCCAAGGGTGCGGCGGACGGCGAGTTTGTCGTCGTTTCCGGCTATCCCGGTTCGACCGCCCGGCTGTTGACGGTTTCGCAACTTGCCTTTCAACGCGATCTCGGCAACCCGCTGCAGGAACAGGTTTGGACCGTACGCCGCAAGGCTCTCGAAGATTATTCAAAGCTCGGTGCCGAGCAACTTAGACAGGCGTTTCCCGGAATGCGTGGTTTTGCTAATTCGCTCAAACGGTTAAACGGCCAGCAGGAAGGGCTGCTCAATCCGCGAAACTTTGCCCGTAAGGAGGCCGAGGAAAAGGACCTGCGGACCAAACTCGCCGCCAAGCCTGAGCTCAACAAACAATACGCCCCGGCATGGGAAGCGATCGCCAAAGCGTATGGCCAACTGCCGGCGATGGCGAAACGTCTTTCGTTCTCGAACCTGACCGCCGCGAGACTGTCGACAATGGCATCGCAGATCGTTACATTTCAGATCGAAACCGCAAAGCCAAACGACAAGCGATATCCGGAATATCGCGATTCGCGGCTCGAAGCTCTTAAATCGTCGCTGCTCTCGCCATCACCGATCTATCTCGATATGGAAGAGGCTTCGCTCGTCTCGTGGCTGCAGGAAAGTGTCAAGGTGCTCGGAGCCAATGACCCGTTCGTCAAGGCTGCTCTTGGCGACGCCGGTGCGTCCGAGGTCGCCCATCGTGCCGTCCGCGAGACCAAGTTGACCGATCCGGCCGCCCGAAAAGCCCTGCTCGACGGTGGGCCTGCCGCGATCGCTGCGTCGACCGACCCGATGGTCACCCTCGCACGCCGCGTCGAACCGATCGTGCGTGAACTTCGCGAATGGAATGAGAAGAATATCCTGAATGTCGAGACAGCAAACGGCACCAGGATCGCCCAGGCCCGTTTTGCCGTTTACGGCAAGACGATGCCGCCGGACGCCAATTCGACGCTTCGCATTGAGTATGGCAAGGTGCTTGGCTATGACGAAGACACGACGCTCGTGCCGTATAAAACGACATTTTTCGGGCTATACGATCGGGCTGAGTCGTTCGATTGGAAATCGCCGTTCGACCTGCCCAAGAGCATCGTCGACCGCCGTAATAAGGTTGATCTCTCGACACCGCTCAATTTTGTATACTCGGCGGACACGATCGGCGGCAATTCCGGTTCCCCGGTCATCAACCGAAACGGTGAGATCGTCGGGCTCAATTTCGACAGTAACAACCAAAAACTCTCGAACCGCTACTGGTATATCGAGGAGGGCGAAGGCTCACGTGCCGTCGGTGTCCACACCGCCGGGATTGTTGAGGCTCTGCGAAAGATATACGATGCTCCGGAGTTGGTGAGCGAACTGTTGGGTAAGTAGACGCCGGACTGGAAGCGTAAAAAAGCCGATCCGGGCTTGATGACCGGATCGGCTTTTATGTTTCCGGCAAACCTATTTCTTAAACTTTAAAACGACCAAACTGCCGTTCTTCGTCTTATTGACGGTTTGCCCGACGTAGCTGCCTTTTTTGCTGAAGCCAATGATGTATTCGACTTGGCCCTCAAATTGTTCAACGCTCTTGACCGCGGCAATGTTGGATGTCTTCGCCGAAAAGCTCTCACCGATCTTGCAGGTCCAGTTAATGCCGCGCAGAACGATGCTCTTAAAGTACTTTCCCTTTATTCGCAGGCGTTTCTCCGATCCGTACTCGCTGAACGGCGGCGTTGCGTTTGACACTTTGAAATCGGGCGATGCGGACAACACTTCGAACGTGACCGTCTCATATTTGCCCGACGTCGACTTCGTGACCCGCTTGATCGAGCCGTCCTCGGTGCATTTCTGTAATTGTGCGGTCGCAATGCTCGAAAAGATCAGGACTGCGGCAAACACGGCGGCTAAACCAATCAATCTGTTTTTCATATTTTGTTTCAATATCCCGGCGATTTTGACTTTACGGTCAACGGTAACGAGAATGAATATGCCATCTCTGATCGGCAAAATCAATTATGCACTACCATTTGATCGGAATATGCGGCACGGCGATGGCGAGCCTGGCCGGGATGCTGCAGTCACGCGGGCATCGGGTTACGGGCTCGGACCAGAATATCTATCCGCCGATGTCGACTCAGCTTGAGGCTCTCGGCATCGAGATCTTGAGTGGTTACACGGCCGCAAACGTCGATATTGGGGCCGATGTGACGGTCGTCGGTAACGCCATTTCACGAGGAAATCCTGAGCTCGAAGAGGTGCTGAACCGCAAACTCCTGTACCGCTCACAAGCAGAGATCGTTCAGGAAGAGTTTATTCGAGGCAGCCATTCGCTGGTCGTCGCAGGCACGCACGGCAAGACGACGACGACGAGCATCGCCGCGTGGGTGGCAGAGGTCGGTGGGCTCGACCCAAGCTTTCTGGTCGGCGGGATCGTGCAAAATTTTGACGCTAGCTTTCGCGTGACGACCGGCAAGCATTTTGTGATAGAGGGCGACGAATACGATACCGCATATTTCGACAAAAAGCCGAAATTCATGCATTATCTGCCCGAGATAGCGATCGTCAACAATATCGAGTTTGACCACGCCGATATTTACCGCGACCTACAGGAGATCAAATTTCAGTTTTCGCGTTTGATGAATCTGGTGCCGGGAAACGGCCGCCTTATCTGCGGCGTCGATTCGCCCGTGGTGAGAGAGGTGCTGGCGGAGATGGGTGGCAAGCTCTTCACGGCCGTCGAGACGTTCGGCCTGTCGGACGACGCAAAATGGCAGGCTCGCTATATCGATTTCAGCGGCGACGTTACCCGATTTACCGTCTTTCGGGACGGCCACGCGTGGGGGGCGTTCGAGACGCATCTCATCGGGGAATTCAACGTGCGAAATTGCCTCGCCGTCATCATCGCGGCAGATGCGTGGGGAATCGCCAAAGAGAAAATTCAGGAAGCGTTTTACACGTTCAAATCCGTAAAGAGACGTGTCGAAATACGCGGTGTTGAACGCGGCGTCACGGTCATCGACGATTTTGCACATCACCCGACCGCGGTCGAGGAAACGCTCAAAGCTCTCCGGACAAAATATGCCCGCCGCCGCCTGATCGCCGTTTTTGAGCCGCGAACGTGGTCGTCACGCCTCGCGATCTTTCAGGAGCCATACTCCCGAGCCTTTGCCTATGCTGACTATGTGATCATCGCCGGGGTCTACAATACAGCTAAGGCAAGCGAACTCGGGCGAGTGCTGGACGTCGATGAACTGGTCGCCGACATTACCGCACAGGGCAAAACCGCGATGAGCTTTCCCGACGCCGACACGATCGTCGAGCATCTCACGCCTGAGCTTCGCGAAGGCGATGTAGTCGCGGTAATGTCGAACGGCGGATTCGGCGGCATTCACGAAAAGTTGCTCGATATTTTGAAAGGAAAAAGGTAGAAAGGGGAAAAGGGGAAAAGGTTAAAAGGGAGAAAGGGGAAAAGGGAAAGAGTAGTGTCGATCGGCGACCAACTTTTTCCCTTTTTCCCTTTTTCACGCTTTCACTTTCCCCTTCTCAGTCGATCTTTCCGTTGAAATTTGCCACGTGCACGACAATATCGTCGATCAGCGAGGTGCGATTGCCTGTGACGGCCACGCCGTTAACAACGATCGAGATGACGACCTGTTCGCCGCCGGCGGTGGTGAGGTAACCTGAGAGTGCCGAAACCTGGTCGATCGTGCCGGTCTTGCCGCGGAGATTGGCGGCCGCGGCCGTTCCCTTAAACCTGTTTCGCAAAGTTCCGTCGACGCCGCCGATCGAGAGACTGTCACGCCACGCCTGCGCGTATTTGCTCTGTTTCGCCATATAGGTGTACAGCGTCACGACCGCCGCCGGTGTGATCAGGTCGTGCCGCGACAGGCCGCTGCCGTCATATTGGATGATGCCGTCCGCGGGAATGCCGATGCTCGCGAGAAACGCTTTTACCTCGTTGAGGCCCATGTCCGCACTGCTGACCGCTCGTTCCGGCGTTTCCGAGTTGACGGTCGGCGTCTGGATTCTCGACCGTGCCCACTCTCCCAGCGTCCACAATATAGTCTCCGTATACATGTTCTGGCTTGGCTTCATCGTCTTTTGCGCGATGACGGAAAACGGCGGCGATTCGAGTGTGGCGATGGTGACCTGGCTTTGGCCGACGCCAACCGTCGCGAACGTCTTGTCGCCGTTATCGGCGAGACGGGCTTGGCCGGTGACCGTGATCCCTTTGGTTTCAAGCCGCTGTTTGAGCAGTGCGATGAAAAGCTCAGCCGGACGGGTCACGGCAACCGATTCGGTGACCTCTTTGTTGCCGGCGGGCATCGTGCCGGTGACCTCAATCACATTTTGTTCGATCGCCTTAAAGATGTTGAGTGTGCTCTTGGTTCCGGGTGCCGAGGTCGTGCATCGATTGACGATCCTGACGACCTGATTTGACGGCGATACGCGGGCGATACACGCATTGCCGCTGGAACCCGGCAAAACATTGACATCCACCACATTATCATTCAGCGGCAGAGCCGAGACCCCGGTTCCGTAATACGTTTGGAGATCGTCCCATTCCCAGGTGCCGGGCAGCGCAAAGCCCTTGAAATAGCTTTCGTCGCCGATCAGGTCGCCGTCGATCTTTTTGACGCCGGCCGACGCTATTTTGTCGACCAGCCGATCTATGCCCCAGTACGGACTGACTTGTTTTGGAAATGCCGGGTCAAAAGCATTTGAGATCGAAATGTCGCCGCCGCCGCGTATCGTCAGCGGCCCTCGGATAATACCGGACGCGTCCAATGCCGTTCTGGCAGTTGCGGTCGTCCGAAACCGAAAATCCGGTCCGAGCCGTTCCATCGCCGTCGCGACCGTGAAATTTTTCATATTCGACGCCGGCATATAGTATTTTTCCGACTCGTTCTCGAATATGACCTTGCCCGAATTGAGCGAGACGATCTTGATGCCGACGCGGCCGCGTCTGACCTCGAGGGCGAATAACCGCTGCCGGATCTTTGCCTGCAGATCGTCGAGCGTCTGGATGACGACGGGCGTCGGCGCCGGCGTCGGAGTTGCGGCCGGCGTCGGTGCCGTAATTGGCGTCGGCGTAGTTCGCGGGCGTCCTGTGACCTGCGATACGGCAGTCGAAGCCGCAACAGACAGAAAGACTATAGCGAATGCCGCAAGCGAGAAATTTCGATAGAGTGAGCTACTTTTCATCCCGACGATTTTACCGTATGTGCGGCCGGTATCGGAAACGGATTATAGCGAGGAAACCGGATTCGATTGATGAACCATCCTGCTGGTGATAAAATCTTTCGTAACTTCAAGTGGTCGGCGCCAGTCTCGGAGGTCGCTTTTTGTCAATATTTCAGCCTTCTGTAAGTCGAGGAAATTTCACCGTGATTCGCACCAAATTCATTATTCTGGCCGCGTTCTCCTGCTTTGTTCTAGTCGCGGCCCTGTCCCGGCCATCTTACTCGCCGGTCCACGGAGCTGACGCCCCAAGCGCGATCGATGCACCGACCGGCGTGATCGCGTCCGATGGCGACTATTCGACCAAGGTGGGACTGCGTTGGGACACGATCCGCGGGGCGACGTTGTACAGAATATTCCGAAATACGACAAACACAGGCGGTTCGGCGGTCGATGTCGGAACGACGGCCGCAAATTTCTTTTTCGACACTACTGCCGTTCAGGGACAAGTCTATTTCTATTGGGTTCGTGCGGAAAACGGAGCGACGACGAGTGGATTGAGTGTTCCGGATCAAGGTGTCTGCGCCACCGGCAATGTGGTGACGGGAGCGTTTTATCCGTTGCTGCCGCCGCAGGAGTCTGCCGTTAATCCCGTCACCGCGACCAAGGCATATCTCGGAAAAACGCTGTTTTGGGATGAGCAGATGTCGTCGACCCGGACGGTTTCGTGCGGAACGTGCCATCGTCCCGCCGCGGGCGGCGAGGACCCGCGTACCAAGGTAGGCGGCCCGCGAGCCACCAACCCCGGGTTGGACGGCACGTTCGGAACGCTCGACGACATTCTCGGTTCGCCCGGCGTTCCCCAAAATAATGCCGACGGAACGTATTCGGTCAACCCGACGTTCGGGATGAATGAGCAGGTTACGGGTCGAAAAGCACCGTCATATTTGAACGCGAGCTACACGCCGGACGGCCTGTTTTGGGACGGGCGGGCGACAAATATTTTCCGCGACCCGCTGACCAATGCGGTGCTGATCCCGGGATTTGCCAGCCTCGAAAGTCAGTCTGCCGGACCGCCGTTGTCACCCGGCGAAATGGCTCACGGTGGACGCGACTGGACGCAGGTTGCCGCTCGCATGCAAAATTCGCGGCCGCTGGCTCTTGCCAAAAATATACCGTTCGCGTTGCGGACCTGGATAAACGGCCGCACCTACCCCGAACTTTTCCAGGAGGCGTTCGGAACGCCCGATGTGACGCCTGCCCGCATCGCGATGGCGATCGCGACACACGAACGAACGCTGTTTTCTGACCACACGCCGTTCGACCAAGAGGTTTACGGCATACCGTCCCTGACGCCGCAGGAACTCGCCGGACGGGACGTTTTCCTTGGGCAGCAATGCATCCAGTGCCACGACGGCGGGACGCTCTCAAACGGCGGCTATCAGAATATCGGCGTTCGGCCGGTGGCCGAAGATGCCGGACGCGGAGCGATCACCGGGCTCCAGGACGACATCGGCCGGCTCAAGACACCAAACCTCAGGAATGTCGAACTCAGGGCTCCGTATATGCATAACGGCCGGTTTGCGACGCTCGACGACGTGGTTGAGTTTTACAACCGCGGCGGCGATTTTGACGCGCCGAATATCGATCACAACTTCATTCACCCGTTAAATCTGTTTCCGCAGGAAAAGGCAGATCTCGTCGCGTTCCTAAAGCGCCCGCTGACGGATCCGCGCGTACAGGCCGAGTTACCGCCGTTCGACCGCCCTCAGCTTTACACCGAGACGGACCGCGTGCCGGTGGTCTCCGGCGTTGGCCGGGCCGGCACCGGCGGCCAGGTACCTGAGCCGATCGCGATCGCACCCCCGCTGCTCGGCAATCCGAATTTCACCGTTGCGCTCAAGAAAGGTGTCGGCGGTGCCACGGCATATCTCTCGATCGGTTTGCAGGACCCCGGTGTCGGTGCCGCGATACCGGCGGAAGGGTCGTTTGCGTACCGTTCAGTGAACTTGACGGGCAGCGGTGCCGGCAACGGATTTGGGTCGGTCAATATTGCGATCCCAAATCTGAAAACGATGATCGGACGCACATACTACGGCCGATGGTACGTTGTCGACGCGGCCGCCGCCAGCGGTTTTTCGGTGAGTCGTCTGTTTACGTTCAAGATATTTTCGCCCGATCAGGCACAACTCAAGTATACGCACGCCGATTTTGACGGCGATGGCAAAACGGATGTTTCGAACTATCGCGGCTCAACGCAGGCCTGGTATATCCTCAACAGCGGCGGCGGCAACCCGACACTCGTCGGATTTGGCCTGCCGACTGACAAGATGGTGCCGGCTGATTATGACGGCGACGGACGCGCGGATCTGGCCGAGTTTCGAGACGGTTACTGGTATTCGTTCCAGAGCACAAACGGCTTTACGGTCTATCCGTTCGGCACGGCCGGCGATATACCGCAGCCCGGCGATTATGACGGCGACGGCAAGGCCGATTATGCGGTGTTCCGCCCGTCGAGCGGCATATGGTACGTGATGGGCACGACCGCCGGGTTCTCAGCGGTCCAATTTGGACAGAATGGCGATAAACCCGTCGCGGCTGACTATGACGGTGACGGCAAGGCCGACTTTGCGGTTTACCGCAATGGTACATGGTATCTGCTGCAGAGCACCGCCGGATTTTACGGCGTCGGATTTGGCCTCGCCACGGACAAACCCGTCGTTGGGGACTATGACGGCGACGGCAAAACCGACGTCGCGGTGTGGCGGCCGAGCGATGCGACGTGGTACTTTTACCGGAGCACGAACTCAACTTTGGGTGCCATTACATTCGGCATTCCGACCGACCTCCCCGCTCCGGGCGATTATGACGGCGACGGCACGGCCGACCCGGCGGTGTACCGCGACGGTACGTGGTATATGCTCGGCAGCTCCAGCGGTTTCTTTGCCCGAAGCTGGGGCCTCGCCGGCGACGTCCCGATTCCGGCGTCGATCGTTCCGCAATAGTCGGCTTGGACGACAGGTAACTTCGGTCAATAAACGTAATTCGGGCGGATCAGACGGATATTAATATCCGCTTTGATCCGCCCGAATCGAATTCTAAAAAAGTTGGGTCTACTTACACTTCGAATATCCGCAATCGCGGCATGAGTCGCAACCCGAGGCATGCTCGAGTTGTCCGCCGCATTCCGGGCACTCGCTGATCATACTCGACATTTCGACGCTCGCCCCGATGGTTTTGGCGATCGCCCGCTCAGATTCCGGCAATTGGTTGAGACGCCGGTCGATCAGCAGCAGGCATTCGGCGACAGCCTGTTCGGGCGAGGTCAGCAGGCGTTCGTTAAACCAGACGGCATGGGTCGCCGTTACCTTGTTCAGGCTGCGAGCGACATCCTTGGCGTCAAATCCGCCGCGAAGCATCTTCGACGCCAGCAGGCCGACGCCGGCACTGATCGGGCCGGCGACGAAAACTTCGAGTATCTTTTCGCCATCATGATTTACCGTGACGTAGAGGTTCTGGCCCTCGAACGGGATCCGCCAGGTCGAGCCCTGCAGTTCGCGTGGGCGTTCGACCCTCAATCCGTTCGGCATTCCCATTCGCCGCAGGCCGGCGGCGGCGTTCTCAGATGCATCAGTCGCGGCTTCGACGATCTCGTCGGTATCGGCAACGGCGGCGGTGGATTTCATCGACGTCAACACCTGGCCCTCGCGGCTGCCGTCGCGGTAATAGCTGACGGCCTTGCAGCCCAATTCGCGGGCCAGCAGGTAGAGATCGTTGACTGACTCGACGGTGTCGTCTTTTGCTCCGTTACACGTTTTCGATATCGCGTTGTCGACATGCTTTTGGGCGGCGGCGAGTACCTTGACGTGCTCAAACGACTTGATCGACATTGCCGAAATAAAGTGCGGCGGCAATTCATCTTCGTGGTTGACGACGTATTCGGCGGCGGCTTTGATCGATTCTTCGTCCGTCTGGTCGACCGTGATGCCGAGAGCCTCGGCAGCGGGCGTGTGAACGTAGGTTCGCGTTCCCAGCGTGTCCTGCCGGACATATGCCCACGAAAAATTGGGCTCGATGCCCGATGAGGTTTCAGCCACCAGCGAGATCGTGCCGGTCGGAGCGATCGTCGTTACTTCATAGTTACGCGGCGTGATCGGCACGTCACGCGGGATGCCGATCGTGTCGTAAAGAAATGTCTCATAGGCATCGCGATTAGCTTCGAGCTCGGGAAACACGCCCTTTTCCTTTCCAAGTCGCATCGACGCGAGCCATGCTTCACGCCTGACAAAGCTCATCACGCTCTCCATCAGTTTCATCGAATCGTCACTGCCATACGTGAACCCCATCTTGAGGCAGAGATCCGCAAAGCCCATAATGCCAAGTCCGACGGGGCGAGTCCGCTTGACGACGTCATCGATCTCCGGCAGCGGAAAATAGCCGGCGTCGACGACGTTGTCGAGAAACTGTGTGCAAAGCTGGGTCGTATGCGACAGACGCTCCAAATCGATCATTCCCGGGCCGTCCGCTTTGGTATAAAATTTCGCGACGTCAATCGAACCGAGGTTGCACGAGTTGTTGAAATGAAGCTGCTGTTCGCCGCACGGGTTGCAGGCATAGATCGGGCCCATCGACGCCGTGAGGTGGTTGTGACGGTTCACTTCATCGATAAAGATGATGCCCGGCTCGGCATACTTGTGGGCCGAGGCGATAATGCGGTTCCAGATGTCCGGTGCAAAGACGAGGCCCGGCATCGGCGGTTCTTCGATGATGCAATCAGAAAGGTCGGCCGTCTCGAACGCGAGCTTGTCAGCAAAGGTCGCCGTCGACCCGTCCGGTCGCCGGTAGACGACATAGTCGCTGCCCGTCACAGTGTCGTGAACCGAATGCGTCCATGGTTCACCCTTAAACTCGGTCTGAAACCAGACGCCGGCGTTGACAGCTTCCATAAACAGATCTGTCACCGTCACCGAGATATTAAAGTTTGTCAGGCTCGTCTGGTCGTTTTTGGCGTGGATAAATCTCAAGATATCCGGGTGCGTGACGCTCAGAATGCCCATATTAGCTCCGCGTCGGACGCCGCCCTGCTTAACGACCTCAGTTGTCTGATTGACGATATTCATGAAGCTGACCGGGCCCGATGCGACGCCGCGTGTCGAATTGACCATCGATCCGGCCGGACGCAGAAATTCGTACGTCATGCCCGTACCGCCGCCCGTCTGGTGGATGATGGCCACATTCTGGGCGTGCTTCATGATGCCCTCGATCGAATCGGGCACATTCAGCACGAAACAGGCCGCGAGTTGGCCTTTCGGTTTCCCGGCATTTACCAGACACGGTGTGTTTGGCACAAATTCGCGTGCCAGCATGACGGTCGTCATGTCGTTGTAAAACTGATGCTGCTTGTGCGGATCGGTCTCGGCCTTGGAAACGTGGCCGACCACCCTGCGGACAATGTCTGACCAGTTTTCCAACGGTTCGCCGTGTTCATTCTTGAGCGAATATCGTTTGCTGATGACCTTTTGAGCGTTGAGCCCCGGCGGTGCGATCTCGCGTCCACGTGCCGTACCCATTCCGTTGCCATTACCATTCGTCGCGGCCGTTACGCCGTTGGCAGTTTCAGAAATTATGCTCATTTTGATCGATTCTCCACTCGTCGGACGTCCGCTCGATTGCCGGTTGATTTAAGGCAATCTTACCATCGCAACAGGCATAGTTAAATGTCGGTGCGCGTCTTTATCTTTTTGAATTTTACCTGAGAGCGTTGGATTAGTTCGTTCCCGAGTGTTGCAAATATCTCATACAAAAAAGGTAAAAGTCAATAACTATTTCACACTATATATAGTGGTATTTTCTTTGCTTACAACAACAGGGGGCGTAAGTTAATGTGTTTGTTTAGGTTGCGTGATCGGCGCGGCCGATTTGACTTTTGGGCGGAGCGTTGCGGAAACTGCCATTATGGATAAATTAGTTCACGGCGTGGCGGCGGACGGTACCGTACGCGTTATCGCGGCCGTCACGACCGACATAACGGCAGAGGCGATCAGGCGTCATCAGACGTCGCCGACGGTCTCGGCTGCCCTCGGCCGAATGCTCACCGGCACGCTGATGCTCGGGGCAACGATCAAGGATTTTGACCGGCTGACGGTGCGGATCGACTGTGCGGGACCGGTCGGCGGGATCATCGCCGAGGTGAATCCCGCGGGCGATATACGCGGATACGTCCGTAACCCCGTCGCGGAAATGCCGGCAAAGCCGAACGGCAAATTTGACGTATCCGGCATCGTCGGAGCCGGTACTTTCTTTGTCATGAGGGAATCAGGTTTCGATCTCGGGCTGCACCGCGAACCGTATATCGGCTCAGTGCCAATAACGTCAGGCGAGATCGCCGAGGATTTCGCCTACTATCTGGCAAAATCCGAACAGATACCGTCGGCCGTGATGCTCGGGGTTTTGCTCAACAGCGCCGAGCCATTTGTCGCTGCATCGGGCGGCGTTCTCGTCCAAATGATGCCGGGAGCCAACGAGCATATCATCACGATGATCGAAGACACGATCGCCCACGCTCCGCACGTGACATCGCTGATAAACGAAGGTGCGACGCCCGTGGACCTGCTCAGAACGGTGCTCGGGGTCATCGATTTTCAGGTGATGGAGGAAAAGTCGGTCGCGTTTAAGTGCAGTTGCTCGGGCGAGCGTGCCGCATCGATGATCGCCTCGCTCGGTAAGGCGGAGGTCGAATCGATGCTTGCCGAAGACAAAGGGGCGTCGATGACGTGTGGTTTTTGCAACGAGTCGTACGCGTTGGATGAAAGCGACCTTGCGAAGATACTCAATGAAATGTGAGGAGGCGGTCAATGCACCAGTTTCCGGTAGGCTCCGCGATAATAAAGCAGCGGCTGACCGCCCGGAACTAGGGCATTTTCGACCTCGCCGACAAAGATCGAGTGGTCACCGCCGTCCAACGAATTTCGCAGACGGCACTCGAGAACGACGACCGCTCCCGACAATCTCGGTATCCCGCGATCGTTGGTATCAAATTTTACACCGGCAAATTTGTCCGGGTACGGCGTCGCAAAACGGTCCGAGATGTCTCGTTGATCCTCACTTAAAATATTCACTACAAACACGCCGGATTCCTCAAACGCGTAGTGGCTCGCCGTTGCCTTTTCAATGCAGATGAGCACGAGCGGCGGGTCGAGCGACAGTGATGAAAAGGCTGAGACAGTGATGCCATGCAG
>JAYVUD010000434.1:0-12930 GCA_043788335.1 Chloracidobacterium sp.
GTTGATAAAATCACGATATTGAAGATGACCGACGGGACGACACAACAGTCTGAGAGTTTGATCCGCTCGCCGGTGCTCTGGGGATTAATGCTGGCCAGCCTGGCGTTGTCGACGACGCTTGCCTTTTTGCTCAACATCCGTTTCGACGAGGCGTTTACGCTCCATACGACGTCTCAGGGCGTCGGATACGCATTTTGGCAGGCGATCAAGTTTGAGCAGCAGGCACCGCTTTACTTCGTCCTAATGAGCGTCTGGCGCTCGATCGACCCGTCGATATTCTTTGCGCGGTTCTTCTCGGTCTTGTGCTTACCGCTTTTCGTGTGGGTCGCCGCCGAGGTCGCCAAGCGGTACCTGAAAGAGGTAAATCCGCTGTATGTCGCGGCCGTTGCGGCGGTTCATCAGCAGGCGATGTGGAATTCGCTCGACATCCGGCTTTACGCGCTGATGGCGTTAATGTCGGGCGGCATGTTTCTATTGTTCTATGACGGCTACCTAGCGGAAAAGCCGAGCACCAGAGCTCGCGTTCTGTACGTTGTTGTCGGGGTTCTGTCGGTTTACACGCAGTACTATTTGGGATTTCAATTGGCGGCCGGAGCCGTCGTACTCGTCGTTCTGGGTCGTTGGCGAACGCTGCTCAATTATGTAGTCGATATGACGATCGCCGGGCTGTTGATCGCGCCGTTGCTGTTCGTGGTGTCTGGGCAACTATCGGATGTCAGCGGCCAAAAGGAGACCGCCCTGCCTCTAATTGGCTTGTTGAAGGGTATGTTCCAGCGGCTTGTGTCGCTATTTATCTCAGTCGAATGGATGCAGCCCGAGGTGATCAAACGCTGGTTCGTCCGAATTGTGGTGGTGTTGATCGGCGGGCTGTTCAGCGTCAAGCTCTTTCGTCAACGCCGCGACGAGGATGTGGCAGTCGGCGTATTCGCCGTCGTATTGATCGCGTTCTATCTGTGTGCTTATTACTTGGTGGGAGACCAGGCGATCCAGGTCCGTCACATGTCCGGGATAATATTGCCGCTGGCGATGATTCCTTTTTCGGCGCTTGTTTTGCTTAGAAATGGCCGGGCGACGATCTCGTGGTTTGTGCTCGTGATCGCGCTAAACGCAGTTTCCCTAGTCATAACCTATACACCGATGGCCAAGCCCGGCGATTTTGACAGGGTTGCCCGATACCTGATGGCAAACGAACAGCCAGATCAGCCGGTTCTCGTTTTTCACGCAGATGCGGTTTTGCCGCTTCGATATTATTACAAAGGCCAAAACAGTCTGATTGCCGTCCCTCAGGAAAATGGTTTCGAGACATGGAACCCGCGTGACAATGTCCTGACGGACGAAGCCCAGGTCCTGAACCTGATCGACGCTCAACCGGGTAAGCCTGACCGGTTTTGGCTCGTCCACGACGGATGGTGTGCCCACGGCTCGCTGTCGTTTAATTGCGAGGTTCTCGAAGATGTCATCGATAAATATTTTGTCGTCGAGAGCACACAGACATTTCTCGAGCCAACGACCGTCCGATGGCTGCGTCGAAAATGAATTTGAGGTTTGCTAGATGCAATGTCCACTTTGTCGATCTGATTCCGCAACGGCCTTTGAGATCAAGGGCTACGAGATTTGCGATTGTGTCTCGTGCGGGCACCGGTTTGCCGCTATCACGGCGGATGAGGGCCACGTCGCGACCGTGTACGACGACTCGTATTTCAACGGAGGCGGCGCGGGATATTCGGACTATGCTGCCGAGGCAGAACTTCTCAGGGCCCGCGGACGAATGTACGCCGATAAGATCGCCAAGCATGCGGAACCGCGAACGATGCTCGATGTTGGGGCTGCTGCGGGCTACATCCTGCAGGGCTTTGCCGATAAGGGCTGGAACGGCACGGGACTCGAGCCGAACGGCTCAATGGCCCGATTTGGCACAGAGGAGCTCGGTTTGGACATTCGTCAGGGCTCGCTCGAGTCGTTCGAATCGGATGAACGGTTCGACCTGCTCTCGATGATCCAGGTGGCCGCACATTTTTACGATCCGGTGGCCGCGTTTACGCGGGCATCGCAGTTACTGAATGATGGTGGCCTGCTCCTCGTCGAAACTTGGGACCGAGATTCGCTGTCGGCCCGCATCTTCGGCAAAAACTGGCACGAGTATTCGCCGCCGAGCGTTTTGCAATGGTTCTCAAAAGCGGGACTCTCAGCATTTCTCGACGACCTCGGATTTGATCGGATCGCCGGCGGGCGGCCGTCCAAAAAGATCAGTGGCGGCCACGTCCGATCACTGCTCAAATATCGTTTGGGCGACAACTTCGTACTCAAACTGATACCCGAGAAATTGAACTTTCCGTATCCGTCAGAGGATCTCTTTTGGGCTTTGTTCCGGAAACGATGACCAATCGGGCGGCCTCAGATCACCCGCTGTCTTTCCACGTGTCACGTGAACCCCGGGTCATTGATGCCTTCGGCAAGTTGGAAATATTGTCGAAGCAAATTAAACTGTAAACCGAGAACTTAGATTTTGGTCGCGAAAATGTTCGCCACCCGGAAAACGAATTAAATGACCACCGAATCGACCTCCACGGCTAAACCCTTGGCACGCTGCACTGAATGCGACCGCGAGGTCACACACTACAACACATTTGTCTCGTCGACCGATGAACTGAGCGTCGTCTGCTGGCAGTGCGTTGGCCGCGAAGAAAAGGGCTTTAACGCCGACCGCAGTTTTCATCGCACGTCCCGCCGCGGCGTCATACCCAGATAGTCATGCCCGTCAGAAAGATCACCGAATACCCGGACGAGGTTCTAGGCAATGTCGGCCGGCCCGTCACGTCGTTTGACGCTGACTTGGAGGAGCTGTGCGCCGATATGTTTGACACGATGTACGATGCCGAGGGCGTCGGGCTTGCCGCGCCGCAGATCGGGCTTGGCCTGAGGTTGTTTGTGATGGATTGCGAGGGCATCAAGCTGATCGCGGCCAACCCGGAGATAATACATACCGACGGCGAGCAATCGAGCCCCGAGGGCTGTCTTTCGGTCGGAAAAGTACCGGCAGTAGTCGTCCGCCCCATGAAAGCCCGTCTGCGGGCTCAGAACGAAAAAGGCGAGTGGTTCGAACGCGACGCCGAGGGCTACGCGGCTCGTGCCTTTATGCACGAGACCGACCATTGCAACGGCAAGCTTTTCATCGACCATCTTCCGAAGATGCGGCGGGATATGGTAGTTAAAAGATTTAAGAAAGAGAAAAACTGGAAATAGGCGGCTTTTGCCACATTGCCCGATAGATCGGCAGTCCCTTGTCCTCGACCGCCTTTTCCCTCTCGGTCTTTACCGGAAACGGATCGTGCTCGACCGCGATCTCCGTCAAACGTTCATCTGACCGAATGATCGCGAACATCTCGTCCGCTAAAAACTCGATATCGGTCTGAACAAATAACCTACCGCCGCCTGCCAATCGATTGACGACAGCATCAACCAGTTCCGCGTTCACCATCCTTCTTTTTGCGTGCTTATTCTTAAACCACGGATCGGGAAACTGGATGGTTACCATCTGCAGCCGTCCGTCAGGGACGTCGGCGATCAGCCGGCCGAGCCATAGCATCGCGTTGCAGAACGTGTAATGCAGATTCGTCGCTCCCGCCTCGGCGGCAAGCCTGTTCGCCTCGTAGACCAGCGGTTCGCGGATCTCGACGCCGAGATAGTTCCACGCCGCTTCGGCCTCAGCCATCCGCAAAATAAAGCGTCCCCGGGCACAACCGATATCGAGCAGTACGGGCAGCGACGGGTCGCCGAAAACTGCCGCGATATCAACCGGAGTCGGTTCCTGCCGGTAGTGCGGACTCCACGGATTGACGTGCTGATGGACACGGACTCTCGCCATACTTGAGGGATCTAGATAACTCGGAGGATCAATAAGACGCTGAACAGGCACCCGGCAATATATGCTCCGACAGCGGCGACGCCGGCAATTTCGACGACGGGACTTGCCTCTCGCGGGTCGACACGTTCGTCGGACGGTATCATCACGAGGCCGTAGATTGCACCGGTAATGAAACCGCCGATATGTCCAAAATTGTCGACCACCTGATAGAGTGCGAGTCCAAAGAACAAAATAAACCCGATATTGATCAGCAGATTTTTGCGAAATGCCGGTGAAATAAACTTTCGCCGCCTGAACGCGTACACGAGCAAATAGCCTATCAATCCGACGATGCCACCCGACGCACCCACCGAAATACCGTCCGGCATAAATACCAGACTCAAAACACCGCCGCCGATCGCTGAAAGTAAAAATACCAACGCGAGATGTGCCCGGTTGGTGAGCATTTCAACGATTCGACCAAAACTGTAGAACGCGTAGCAGTTCATCAGAACATGAAGAACTCCCGAATGAAGGGTTGCTCCCGTCAAAATCCGCCAGTACTGGTGACCGAGCAGAAACGACAGCTTATCGAACCCGGCAACGTTCGCAGAAGGCCTATCCATTGCCGCGAAAAGCGGATCATTGCTCGTGAGAAACTGAAATGCGAAAACAAGCAAGATGAAACCGACAAGTGTAATTGTATATACCGGGATCGAAGTTGATCCCGCACTTTTATCGGCCATTTCAGACTGCCGACTTTCTTGGTCCTCGTCGGTTTGATATTGCAGCGACATTTTTTGCCTACATCGCCAGGCCGCCGTCAGCCTGTATCACCTGGCCGGTGATGTACGCGGCGGACGGTGAGAGAACAAAACAGGCAAGTTCGGCGACTTCCTGGACATTGCCAAGCCGGCCGAGCGGTATCGAAGCGAGGATCTTTTCGCGATATTCTTCGTTCATTCCGGCCGCCATATGCGTCTCGATCAAGCCGAGAGCAAGAGCGTTGACCGTGATCTTGCGGCTCGCGACCTCCTTGGCAAGGGCCTTTGTCAGCCCGATCATTCCGGCCTTGGACGCCGAATAATTTGTCTGACCGAGCATTCCGACAACGCCCGAGATCGATGAAATATTCAGGATCGAACCGCCGTTCTCATTTCGCATCATCGGCCTGACGGCCGCTTTCGAAAAGTTCCACGCTCCCTTGAGATTGGCCGCGATCACCGAATCAAAGTCCTCTTCTTTCATCCGCAGGATGAGTTGGTCACGCGTGATCCCGGCGTTGTTGACGAGCAGATCGACGGTGCCAAACGCGTCCTTAATCTTGCCGACGAACTCCGCCGCCGCGTCCGTATTTGTAACATTGCATTCTGCCGCAAACGCTTTTACGCCAAAAGCCTCGAGATCCGCAACCAACTGCTGAGCTTCAGCGCCAATGGTCAGATCATTGAACGCCACGTTCGCCCCGCGACGCGCCAGTTCCAATAAGATCGCCCGACCGATCCCGCGTGTTCCACCGGTGACGATCGCCGATCGTCCTTCAAATTGTTTCTCGTTCATAAACGTCACTCTATGTCATAGTACCCGAAAGGAGAATCTTTATTGAAATTCCGCTCAATCAATATCAAGTGCTACTTTTAGGGCTTGATTAAGCTCTTGTATCTTTTGGGGCGAAAGCGATCCGATAAAATTGGTCAGAGATGATTTTGCAACGCTGACAAGCTCATCGCATCGAATACAACTATCGTGCTTTAAGCCTTCGTTAACACCAACTTCGACCCCCGTTTGCAATCCAATATAATTGCTGTAAACGGGAGCGCAAACAACTGTCGGAAAGACCGTTGAAATTAGATCGTCACGGCTCACAATAATATAAACGCGAAATTTTTTCGGGTCGCGCTTTGACGGTTTTGCAAGCCTGTAGAGTTCGCCGCGTTTCACAAATCGATCTGATACTCTAAATTCTCTAAAATCTCCGCGCGTCGTTCAATACCGATTCGATTAAGAGCTTCGATTTCTTCTTCGCGGGTCAGCCTTCTCTTTCCCGATTTGTGGCTTGCCCTCGGCAGGTATTGTAACAATGCTTGTTCAAAAACCTCCGAATTGCTGTGAAAATCTTTTGCCGCAACCTCGACCTGTTCGAGCAGATCGGCTTCGATGGTGATTGTTGTTTCGACTTTCATAATTTGTAAGATAACGCTTTGGATTTCAGCAGTCAAAAAAATTGTTGCACTTGATATTGTTTACGAATGCCTTAATATGTGCATCGCTTGCCTTGCACTCGAATCAATTCGACAAGGCGTTCGCTCAATCAGCCGTCATATTCGTCGGCGTCGATGATCGGCAAAATGTTGGGATGTCCGCTCGCGTTCCGCCAACCAGACTTCGCCGAATCCGCCCCGTCCAAGCTTTCGGATCAGTATGTAAGGCCCTATTTGGTCAGTTTCCCGAAACATCTCTCAAATTCTAAGTATTCACAGCGTTTCGCTGTATCTCAAATAATTTGTTCACGCCGATCTCGGCGAGGATGAGCATTTCGTCCATCTGTTCCCGGGAGAAAGGTTCGCGTTCGGCGGTGCCCTGCAGTTCGATAAATTTGCCTGAGCCGGTGCAAACCACGTTCATATCGACGTCCGCGTTCGAATCTTCGGCATACGCCAGATCGAGGATCGAAGTGCCCTCAATAATGCCGACGCTGACGGCTGCAACCTCACTGATGATCGGATTGGTCTTGATGGTTCCCTGTCTCACGAGTTTTCGGCAAGCCAGGGCAAGAGCGACATAGGCACCGGTGATCGACGCGCATCGCGTGCCGCCGTCCGCCTGAATCACGTCGCAATCGAGATATATCTGGCGTTCGCCCAGACGTTTCGGGTCGACTATTGCCCTCAAGCTTCGCCCGATCAGACGCTGGATCTCCTGCGTGCGGCCCGACGGGCGTTGCGTCTCTCGTTGGGTGCGGGTATTCGTCGCCCGCGGCAGCATAGCATACTCGGCGGTGACCCAACCGAGGCCCTTGTTTCGCATAAACATTGGTACACGATCCTCTATCGAGGCCGTGCAGATCACCTTGGTGCCGCCGACCTCGATCAACGCCGAACCCTCGGCGTAGGGCGAGATATTCGGTGTTATCTTGGTATTGCGGATCTGGTCGTACGTGCGTTTGTCGTTTCTTGAAAATGTCATATATCAAAGGCGGAAACACGAGCAGTAGCGAGTGTGTTTCTTACGCGGCGGACACACTCCCTACCGGTCGTGTTTCTGCCTTAATTCATCTACACCGAACACCTCGATCGCCTCGAGCTTCGACGGCATCGTGCCGAGAAATCTCTCGGCGACTCGGCCAAAGCGATCGGCGGCGTCGGTGACATAAAAATGATCGAGGTCGTCGCA
This sequence comes from Chloracidobacterium sp., assembly GCA_043788335.1. Taxonomy (GTDB): domain Bacteria; phylum Acidobacteriota; class Blastocatellia; order Pyrinomonadales; family Pyrinomonadaceae; genus OLB17. The sequence goes on from JAYVUD010000434.1 coordinate 7,238, forward strand.
GAGTTTGCGATTGCCGATAACGGCGTTCGGATTTGACAGCCCTTTCTCGATCAGGAGCCCGGCAACCTCGTCCGCCGTCGCCTCGCCGGAATCCACAAGCTTAACATCTTCGCCAACCGTTTGCTGTATCACCGAGCGCAGGATCGGGTAATGCGTGCAGCCGAGTACCAGGGCAGATGGGCGAAATTCCCTCATTTTCGCGAGGTATTTGGCCGCTATCGAAAATGTCTCCGGCTCCTGTGTCCAACCCTCTTCGGCGAGCGGCACAAAGAGAGGGCAGCCAGTCTGATATACCTCGGCCGAATCCGTCGCCCGCCGGATCGCCTCAAAATACGCGTTGCTCTGGACCGTCGCCTCGGTCGCAATGACGCCGATACGCGGATTGGGCTCATCGCGGGTGATCTCGACCGCCCTTCGCCCGCCCGGCCCGATCACGCCGACAACGTCGAGACCGATCCGCTCGCGTATTTTTGGCAGAGCGAGTGCCGAAGCCGTATTGCACGCGACAACCAGCATCTTGATACCGCGCGAGGCGAGAAACTGCGAATTTTCGATAGCGTACCGTTCGACGGTCGCCATCGATTTAGTACCGTATGGAACGCGTGCCGTATCGCCAAGGTAAATAAAGTGCTCATTGGGCAGACGTTCGTGCAAAGCGCGATAAACCGTCAACCCGCCGACGCCGGAGTCGAATATTCCAATTGGAAGCGTGTTTATCGCCATCTGTAAACAGCTAATGTAACACATTTTCACCCGTATCCATCGTGCTAAAAACACGATGGATGCGGGTCCGTACCGCTTTTCGGATGAATCTGTTTGTATACACTCTAGCCTTGATCTGATATGTTCAAACCGACTTTAACATTGCCTGTAATATATTGATATTGGTTCATTCTGCCATCGCATTTCCGCCCTGCAATTCAGTCTTACGGTCGCCTGCTCACCCTTGGTTCGACCGCAGGGCCGTATTTGCGATCGTACTTAGGAGCTTTTGTCGGCATTGCCGGCCTCCCGTTATATGTGTACTTGTTACCGACTGACAACGGCTTTGATACATCCACGGAAACGACCTGGACATAATGTGCACAGCTGCCTGCCGGGCATTGCGGCCATACCGCCGCAAAGTCGATCTGGCTGCCGTTTGTCGCCGAACCGCCCTTCATATAATCGCCGATCCATTGTTCGGCACAGCCCGGCCAGCCATCGCCGGTAAAGGAGTTATTTGCCGCGCACAACGCGGGGTCTTGTTTAACCGTTGCCGGGCTCGGCTGCGGAAACTTTGCGTCCCAGGCGGTCACTGACAGATCTGCCGGATCAGTAAAATAGCTGGTTCCCACCATCAGTGAATATTTGGTGCGGACCGAAAACGCAGTGGCTGGCCAGTTCGCGAGGACGGCCGGGGTCCACGGCTTAGGCGGAAACGGCGGCATTTCACCGCTCGACTCTTCCCAGTAGAGGAGCGAAGCCATGTCACCCGCCGGTTCGGGACGGGGATCTTCGATAAGCGATAGATGCAGGATCGACCCGCGCTCCCCTGATGCTCTGACAGTCCTTAACAGTGCGGTGTTACGCGTTTTTACATTTGCCGCAACGATATAGACTACGCGCCGTTTCTTTTTGACATTTAAGACTTTGCCTGCGGCTGGAATATAATCTTCGACGCCGGGGTACGCCACCACAACGGTATCCGGATCCTTTGTCCTAACGGCGCTGATGCTAAATTTGTTTCCGTGTGCTCCCGGATCGTAGCCCAGATCGCAGACGGTTCCCGGTGAAGTAATGTCCAACTGAAAGCTATCAGCGTGAGCCGGATCGGATGGCGTAAGCGTTTTGCCGCGATCGTCAGAGAAACTTACCATGACCTGTTGCTTGACACACTGAGCGATAAACAGGTGCTTGGTAGACGCTGACATCGCCGCCGGAGCCCACCCTGACAACCGGATCGTCGAATCGTCCCACGATTTTCCACCATCCGTTGATCTAAATAGCAAAACCGGAGAATCGTCCGAACGTGCGCAAAGTGTCGTAATAAACACATAAGGTCCGCCGCTCGCGACGGCGAATGGATAGGCGTAAAGCTCAGGACGGTCAAACCCGCCGACGCCCGGAAGCTGCTCACTACAATACCCGATATGCGATACTGACGCTCCGTCTGGGGCCGAGACCAGATTTGAGTTTAGAGCAGTCGGCGTGCTCCATTGTGCTCCGTCTGACGAACTCCAAAACACGTCCGCCGAGACCTTGTTAGAAACGACCGCACCTGGCCCCGACAACAGGAACTTCCCATCCCGCATCCGCACGATCTGAGTGTCCTGGCCGCTGCCGTCATAATTTGGAGCTCCGCTTGGGCGAGCCAATGCCTTGGCGAGTACAAGACCGGCATTAAAATCGACCAACCCGACCATTCCCGGCGACCTATTACTCGCGATCACGACACGCCGACCGTTAATAGCCGCCATCAACTCAGGCTCTCCGTAAAGGGGAACGGGAACGGGCGTCGGGCTAACAATTGAGATAAGTTTCGTATTAAACGACTGTCCCGCCACAGCCGCGGCAAAGGTAAGCAGAAATATACAAACGGCGATATATCGCCAGCGAACATGCATTTAGGGTTCTCCTGTGTTTTGAAGGCAATTTCACTTTAATGGGACTACGACATTGTATCGCCCGCCCCTTTACAGGTCAATCGAATTGATTTACGAACTAGCGTCGAGTATCAGGAGTTAGAATGGTGGAGGCGGCGGGAATCGAACCCGCATCCAAAGGTTGCGACCAGTAAAATCTACACGTTTAGTCGAGTTCACTTGAGTTTCGCCGCGGCAGAGCAGATGAACCGACAAGACCTCCGCAACGGCTAACCTGACTGACTTTAAGCCCCGTTCGCAGGTGGTGAACGGGTCCGAGCCTGAACTGTGTTATGCCAAATCGGGTCGCATCAGGCGGACTTCCCGGTTGACATTGCTGGAGCTAAAGTTAATTAGGCAGCAAGGGCTAATTCTTGATTAGCATTTGTGTTTTGTATAGTTTTTTTAACGAGCTAACCACACAAGCCCGACGTGCATTCAAAGATCTATACAAGCCCCTGTCGAAGCCTGTCGCCCCCACATAGTGCGGACACTCTCGTCCGGATTCTGCGGTAAAGAGTTAGTCTACGCTATTGGGATGAAAAACGGAAGGGTTGGGTTGTCAGGCCGCTTTACTGTTCGCGATGAGCGTCGGGTATTTCCCCGTCCAGCAGGCCGAGCAGGCTGAGTTGGGGTCGATGCCGATCGCTTCGAGCATGCCGTCGAGCGAGAGGTAGCCGAGGCTGTCGACGCCGATGTATTGGCGAACCTCCTCGACGGTCATTTTGGCGGCAATGAGGTCGCGGCGGTCTGGCGTATCGACGCCGTAGTAACACGAATATGCGGTCGGTGGGCACGAGATACGCATATGAACCTCGGATGCACCTGCCTCGCGGACCATCTCGACGAGTTTTTTGGAGGTTGTGCCGCGGACGATCGAATCGTCGACCAGCACGATGCGGCGGCCGTTGATGAGGTCCTTGATCGGGTTGAGTTTTAGTCGGACGCCAAACGAACGGATCGATTGCGACGGTTCGATGAACGTGCGTCCGACATAGTGGTTGCGGATGATTGCCTGGCGAAAATTGATGCCCGATTCGGCCGCAAATCCGATCGCGGCGGCAACGCCCGAATCCGGTACCGGTACGACCAGATCGGCCTCGACCGGCTGCTCGATGGCGAGACGCTTGCCCATTTTATGACGCGATTCGTTGACCGAACGGCCAAAAATGGTCGAGTCGGGCCGTGAAAAATAGACGTGCTCGAACGTGCAGACCGAGTGCTTTTTCGGCTCGAACGGCTTTGACGAATGGAGGCCGTCGGCGTCGATGATGAGCATTTCGCCGGGCTCGACCTCACGAATATATTCGGCGTCCATCAGATCGAAGGCGCAGGTCTCGGATGCAACGCACCACGCTCCCTGAAACCGCCCAAGAACGAGCGGGCGAAATCCACGCGGGTCGCGAACGGCGATCAATGCCGTCGGTGTCAGAAACAGCAGGCAAAATGCGCCGTCGGTGTCGCCAAGCACCTTTTCGATCGCCTCGACCACGTCGCGGGCCGGCGTGCGGGCGATGCCGTGAAGGATCGTCTCGGTATCAGATGTGGACGAAAAGATCGCTCCCGAATGTTCGAGCTCGACGCGTTTTTCGTCGGCGAACGGCAGGTTGCCGTTATGGCAGACGGCGATCTTGCCGTGCTGGCATGTGACGGAAAACGGCTGAACCTCTTTGATCGTGTTCTTGCCGGTGGTCGAATACCGCGTATGGCCGATGGCACTCGAGCCGGTCAGTTTTTTGAGAATTTCGGGATTGAGCACGTCGGCGACCAATCCGATCGCCCGGTGCTGATGCAGATCGCCGTCCTCGGCCGAGACGATCCCGCACGCCTCCTGCCCACGATGCTGCAGAGCAAACAGCCCCAACTGCGTCAATGCCGACGCCTCCGGGTGCCCGAAGATGCCGAAAACGCCGCACTCCTCGTGAAGTTTGTCGAGCACCAGATCCATCTATTACTATTTTGCCACAAATGAAATGAAATCGCAGAGAGCCGTATAATGCGTGGCGATTTTAACCGCAGATCACGCAGATGAAGCGGATAAAAAATGATCAGATTTAACCATATCTACGTAATCTGTGTCATCTGCGGTTAAGAAAATTTGGCAACGAGTCAAATCAATCCGCAGGGATGACGCGCCCGCGGCATTCGCCAAAGCCGATGCGGCGAAAACCTTCGCGTTCGCAGTAGCCACGCATAATTATCTCGTCGCCATCCTCGAGAAAGCGGCGGGTTTCGCCGTTGGGCAGTTCGATGGGTTCGGTGCCGCGCCACGAGAGTTCGAGCATCGAGCCGCGCTCCCGTTTTTCTTTGCCGCTGACGGTTCCCGAGGCGATCAGGTCGCCGGTCTGCAGATTGCAGCCGTTCGACGTATGGTGCGTGAGCATCTGGCCGACGGTCCAATAAAGGTCTTTTGTGTTCGAACGCGAGAGCAAGTGAGGCTCGACATTTGCGGCGCGCATCTTCTCGGTTTCGATGTAAACCTCGAGATTAATGTCGAGGCCGCCGTATTTTTGATTTGCGGCATCGTTCAGATAATCGAGCGGCTGCGGGTCTTCGCTCCCTCGTTCAAAAGCGGCGGTGCGATATGGAGCGAGAGCCTCCATCGTGACGACGAAGGGCGAAATGGTGGTCGCAAAATTTTTGGCGAGGAACGGACCCAACGGCTGGTATTCCCACGCCTGTATGTCGCGGGCGGACCAATCGTTGACCAGACACATCCCGAAAATATGCTCCTCCGCCTCACTGATCGGGACCGGCGAGCCCAGCTCATTGCCCTGCCCGACGAAAAACCCGAGCTCCATTTCGTAATCGAGATTCTTCGCCGGAGTAAAGACCGGCGGAGCCTCGGCGTCGCTGCGGTTCTGCCCATGCGGACGCTTCACGTCCGTCCCCGAGATCACAATGCTCGATGCCCGCCCGTGATACCCGATCGGCACATATTTATAATTCGGCAAGAGCGGTGCGTCGGGGCGAAACATCGACCCGACATTCGTCGCGTGGTAGATCGAACTGTAAAAGTCAGTGTAGTCGCCTATTTCAAATGGGAGCTCGGGTTCCGCTCGTTTTATC
>JAYVUD010000435.1:0-24718 GCA_043788335.1 Chloracidobacterium sp.
GCCGGGACAGCATCGACATCGTGAAGCTCGATTCTCAATGGCGTCGTCGTCAGACGGGGAACGGGAAGCGGTTCGGTAACGTTCGGCACCTCAGCATCCCAGTCAAATTGCGCCATTGACTTGTCCGGAGCATTCTCAGGCGAGCCAAACTCGGTATCGTTAACCGGTTTCTCAAACGGATCGATCGTCGCGGCGGGAACCCCGAGATCAACAAAAGGCGGGGCGTACGTGTCGTCGATCATCTCGTCGTCGTCGTGTCCCGGATGACTGGTCTCAATGATCTCGTCATCCATACCGGAATCACCGAGTTCCTGCGAGATGCCAATATCGGCGTGACGATCCTCGAACGCGGTCGAAACCGGCTCTTCCCACGGGGCACGGTCAGACGAGTATTCGCCGGTTATGTGAATACTATCTTCGACCGTGTCGTCGAGCGGTGATCCCGGTTCACTTTCAGGTTCAGAAACCTCAGCGATCTGGAGAGCGTCGATCTGATCGGCCGCGGGGAGTTCGTCTGTGTCAGAGTCGAGATCATAACCGGCCACCTCGGTCTCCGAGTACGGCATCTTGATCGTATCTTGGAAACTATCGTGATAGAGATCCTCGATATCCGCGGTTTCCGGCCCCGGCCGCTCGGGCGTATCGCCGAGTTCGAGATATTCGGTCACTTTTTCGACTAACTCGCGGATCGAGCGAAACGGTTTGGTGAAATAGTAGTTTGAACCGACGCGCGATGCCTCGCCGGGATCGAAGGGTTCGAACGAACCCACAAGCAGGATGACCGGTATGTGACGCGTAGATTCGTCTGCCTTGATCATCTCGCAGAGCCGATATCCGCTCATTCCGGGCATATTTACGTCAGCGATGAGCATGTCGGGGCCGACCTCGACAAACCTCGTCATTGCCTCGTCGCCGTCGGCTACCGAATAGACCTCAATGCCCTCTTCGGCAAACGTCAGTTCTACAACCTTGCGGATCGTCGCCGAATCGTCAGCCAATAAGATCTTGTGAGCCATGATGTGTGAAAACCGTCTCCGAGTACCTAGCAGATATCATTTTATCAAATCGACGACCGGTGTCACTATGCTCGAGCTAATTCTGCCGCCAGAGCGATCGCAGCTGCCATACTCGACGCCTCGGCGATACCTTTGCCGGCGATCTCAAAAGCAGTGCCGTGATCGACCGATGTTCGGATCAACGGCAAGCCGAGCGTGACATTGACGCCGGAGTTAAACGAGAGAGCCTTGACAGGTATCGTGGCCTGATCGTGATAAAGCGCGACGACCGCGTCGAATTCGCCTTTGGAACATCGCAAGAAGATCGTGTCGGGCGAAAACGGACCGGAAACGTCGATGCCATGGTGGTCACGACAGCGTTCGACCGCGGGCACGATCTCGTCCATCTCTTCGCTCCCGAACATCCCGCCCTCTGATGCGTGCGGATTGAGCCCGGCGATCGCGAGTTTTATCTTGCGGCCGAGAAGGCGTTCAAACTGTCGGTCGGAAAAACGGATCAGTTCGACGAGAGCGTCGGTTTTTACCAGTTCGATCGCGTTTCGCAGGCTCAGATGCGTCGACAGCAGGACGACCCGCAATTTGTCCGCGAAGAAACTCATGGCAAATTGTTCGGTATTTGTGAGAGCGGCCAGGAACTCGGTGTGACCCGGGAAATCATAACCGCCGAGAGCGATCGCTTTTTTGCTGATCGGAGCCGTCGCGATCGCGTCGATCTCGCCGGCACGCCAGAGGTCGACCGCCCTGACGATGTATTCGGCGGCGGCCTTTCCCGTCACGGCAGCGTCGACGCCGATTTCGATCTCGGACGGCAGATTGGCCAGATCGACGACATCGACGCGCTCAAGCACGTCGCGAAACCCAAAACTATCGGCGACGCGCCTCAAATGGGCTGCGTCGCCGATGATCTTGACCGTACATTTATCCGTCAGACCTCCGCTCGCGAGCGATCTCAGCACGACCTCGGGGCCGATACCGGCCGCGTCACCCATCGTGATGCCGACGTTCGGGAGCCCAGTGGTCATTTCTTTCTGTTCCGGTCCGATCTAGTCCGCCTGTCGGCGGCGGAACGTCGGCTCCTCAAAATCCTCGCCGGGCTTGATGTCCGCTGCCGAGAACGTCACACGTGTCGACGAGACTGCGGCCGCCTCCGCCATTCGCGGCTGTGGGATCGCTGCCGTCGCGACATTGGTCTCAAATCCGGTCGCGATCACGGTGATGCGGATCTCGTCGCCCATGTCCTCACGAATAACGCTGCCCCAGATGATATCAGCGTTATCGTCGGCTTCGGCTTCGATCATTCCGATCGCGTCTTCGATCTCGCCGAGGACCATCAGCGGTCCGCCGGTAACGTTGATCAGAGCTGCCTTGGCTCCCTTGATCGAATTTTCCTCGAGCAGTTTATAGTCGAGAGCCGCACGCATCGCCTTCGAAGCGGCATCGTCGCCGCTGCCGCTGCCGACGCCCATCAGGGCGACGCCCTTGCCACGCATAACAGTGGTGACGTCGGCGAAATCGAGATTGATGATACCGGGCGTGACTATCAGTTCGGTGATGCCGCGAACGGCCTGCAGCAGCACATCGTCAGCACGTTTGAACGCGTCAAGAATTGTGATCCGCTCCTCGACCTCGCGAAGTTTGGAATTTGGGATCGTGATCAGCGTATCAACCACGCCGCGAAGTTCGGCGAGGCCGTGCTCTGCCTGCTCCATTCGCCGTTTGCCCTCGACCCCGAATGGCTTGGTCACGATAGCGACGGTCAAAGCACCGAGTTCGACCGCGAGCGACGCCACGACCGGTGCCGCACCCGTGCCCGTACCGCCGCCCAAACCGGCAGTCACAAAGACCATATCCGAGCCCTCTAGCACGTCGAGCAGCTTCTTATGATCCTCAAGAGCGGCGTTGCGGCCGACCTCAGGATTTGACCCGGCACCGAGCCCACGCGTCGACTCGCTGCCAAGTTGGATCTTCATCGGTGCCAGAGAGGCGTTAAGCGCCTGAAGGTCGGTGTTCGCGACGATAAACTCGACGCCTTTGATGCCGGCTTCGATCATGCGGTTAACGGCATTGCCGCCACCGCCGCCGACGCCGATCACCTTGATCCTTGCCCCGGTTATGGGAGGCTCGTCAATATACATTTTGATTCCGGATTTGATCATTTTAGGTTCTTCCATTGGTTATCTGACGCGTTTATATCTGACAAAGGGACTATTTCGTGATCCGTTTCGGGTCTGGGACGAATTTACTATATATTGTGCCTTCGGCGTTAGAGCATACAATCTTTAGCGATAAAAAGCCAGCCCCCACGTTACATTTACCTAAACCGTTCGCGAATAGTACCAAAAAAATCGGCAACCTTACGCACCGGCGAGCGTCCGCCGTCATTCGGGTCCCTGAGATGCATTTTCATGGACGTCAAGGCGAGGCCGCAGGCGGTCGCCCAGGCCGGGCTCTGCGCCTTTTCGGCAAGTCCACCAAAATACTCGGGTTCGACATAGCCGAGCCTCGTCGGAGCATCGAAAACCTGTTCAGCCAGCTCGCACATTCCACGGACGAGCGATCCGCCGCCGGTCAAGATAACGCCGCCTGAGATCTGAGCGTGGGCCGAATTGACCTCGCGGGCGATATGCTGGAGCAACTCGACGGCACGGGGTTGCATTATGTCGCAGAGTATCTCCTTTGACAGGCCGCGAGTCTCATTGCGTCCGACGGGCTGGATCTCGAGGATCTCTGACCGTTCGTCTTCCGAAAGCAGAAAGGACGCGACACAGCCAAAGGAATGCTTGATCTTGTTAGCCTCGGGGATCGAAACACGCAGTCCGACGGCGATGTCCTTGGTAAAATGCATGCTTCCGAACGGAAAGACCGCGGTATGCTGGACCGCACCACGCCCGAAGATCATCAGGCTGGTGATCTCGGAACCGACATTCACGATCGCACAACCGTATTCCCGGTCGTCGTCGCTCAACGTACTCTCGGCTGCAGCGAGCGGTTCGAGCAGCGTTTGCTCGACATCCAAACCGGCACGGCGAACTGCCTTGACCAGATTTTGACGGGCAGCACTCGGACTGATGACCACGTGAACCAGAGCCTCGAGCCGCGATCCGCTCATCCCGACGGGTTCGGTGATGCCGTCCTGTCCATCAATGATGTATTCCTTGGGCACGCGGCTAACGATGTCCCAACCCGGAGGCAGCGGCATCGCACACGCCGATTCGACTGCCCGGTCGGCGTCATCGTCCGTGATCTCTTTTTCAGGGCCCGCAACGGCGACAACGCCATTTTTATTCTCGCCCTTAAAATGCTCGCCCGACAGGTTTACCGTCGCCGAACCCACTTCGACACCAGCTACCCGTTCAGCGTCCGACACTGCTCGACGGATCGATTCGGAAACAGCCTCAGCGGACGTGACGATGCCGCGCCTGAGCCCCTTGGATTCGGCCTCGCCGATGCCGATAATGTTCATTTTGCCGTCGGAAGCAGGTTCACCGATAACGCACCTAACCTTGCTGGTGCCGACGTCTAGCCCGACTGCGTGGATATCTATTGTCATCTTGCTAATTACCTAAATACTCCAGGATCGGCGATATACCGACCGCATTAACCGCCTTTACCCGTTCGCCTTTACCAGCTACGGCCTCGATCGCGGACTTGAGGCTCTTGGCCAAATTTTCCTTAGCAACGGCGACGGAAATGGGACGCCCGGAATCCACGATCATTGCCTTGGGGTCGCGAAGGTCGGTCAAATTAACCTCTTTGACGTGGTCGGCAAGCCCGAGATCACGCCATTCGTCAAGCATCTTTTTGTAAAATTTGACCCGCTGTATGTTCTCGGCCGGAGCTTTTTCCGTTTTTGCCTCGTCCCAACCGATCATCGCAAACGGCAGAGTTGGTTCGGGCTTGGTGACCGGCGCCAAGATCACGCCTTCGTTGTCGACCAAAAAATCGCCTGATCTAAGCCGCACTATCGCCATCGGGATCCGCTCGACGACATTTACTCGGATCCCGAACGGCAGAACCATCGAAACCGAAGCTGTTTTGACAAAAGGCAGTTTCTCGATCTTTTCTCGCAATGCTCCGAGATCGGCGGCCCAAACTCCTGTCTTCTCGGTGTTAGTCGACACGATCTTGCGAATATCATCACCAGGAGAACGATCTACGCCACGCACATCGACCTTGCGGACGGTGAAAAACTCCGACGCGACGGCCGTCTTGTACCCCATCGCTCCAAAGAAGATCGTGCCGGCCAACAGGCACGCTCCGATGATTATCGGCGCGACAAGGCGGCCGACCTTGTACATCGTCGCCTGCTTTTTCAGGCTTCGGACCGATTGCGATCTCGATCGGGCCGAGGATTTCCGTTTTGTTGTAGCTTTCTTAGCTTTTGCCATAAAACCGGTCGTATATTCCTGACCGCCGCTATTGACTCAACGCCGCCAAAATGTCGTCGGAGAGCCGTGTTACGCTGCCGGCCCCAAGCGTGATGACCAGATCGCCGGCCTGCAGATCGGGCACGACCCGAGCGACCGCCGTATCGATATCGCCGATGTAATACACATTCTTGTGGCCAAATCGCTTGATGTTTTCGGTCAGAACCTCGGCGGAAATGCCCTCTATCGGTTGTTCACTGGCGGCGTAGATATCCAGTACATATAGGACATCCGCATTGTTAAATGCCACCACGAACTCGTCCATCAACTCCTTGGTCCTCGAATATCGATGCGGCTGGAACACGACTACCGTCCGTTTGCCGCCCGAGCTATTCCTCGCAGCCGCGAGCGTGGCGACAACTTCGGTCGGATGATGGCCGTAATCGTCGACAACGGTGATGCCGCGGGCCTCGCCCTTGAACTGAAAACGCCTGTTTGCATTCTTGAACTTGATGAACGCCTCGGCGATGATCTCGAACGGAACATTAAGCTCAAGTGCAACGGCGGTCGCTGCGAGGGCGTTGTAAACATTGTGCAAGCCCGGTACGGGCAAGGTCATATTTCCCAACACCTTATCGCCTCGCCAAACGGAAAAGGAAGAACCGAAATTATCGTCGTAAACGATGTCGTGAGCCGAGATATCAGCCTGAGCGGTCAAACCGTAGGTTACGCGGCGGCGTTTTATGTTCGGGATCAGAAGTTGTACGTTCGGATCGTCGAGACAGATGATCGCAGCTCCGTAGAACGGCACCTTGTTGACGAAATCGGTGAAACATTGAACTACGTCATCCATACCCTTGTAGGATTCCATATGTTCTTTGTCGATATTCGTCACGACGGCGATCGTCGGATAGAGCATCAGGAACGACCGATCGCTCTCATCGGCCTCGGTGACGAACCATTCCGACTGCCCTAGACGTGCGTTGGATCCGAGCGTGTCGACGATGCCGCCGACGACCGTCGTTGGATCGATGCCGGCATGCCCGAGAATGGTGGCAACCATCGACGTCGTCGACGTTTTGCCGTGTGTTCCGGAAACCGCCACCGAATAGGGTTTGAGCGTCATTAACTCGGCAAGCATCTCCGCCCGCGGTATAACAGGTATCGAGCGGTTCTTGGCTTCGACGACCTCAGGATTATCTTCCTTAACGGCTGACGAATACACGACCACCTCGGCATCACGGATATTTTCAGCCGCGTGCCCCTCGTATATCTGGGCACCGAATAGCGTTTCGAGCCGATCCGTATTCTTTGATCTTTTAATATCGGAACCGCTCACGGCGAATCCGAGATTGCACAGAACCTCGGCTATGCCACTCATACCAATGCCGCCGATCCCAATAAAATGAATATTCTTTACTTGTCTGAACATCTCTTTTCCTATTTCTTTACCAACGACTCGATCGCATCTGCGGTCGCCGACGCAGCATCGGGCCGGGCCATCGCTCGTGCGGCGGCACCCATTTCGCCGAGCCTGCCCGGATCGCCCGCGAACTCGATCAGCTTGGCCGCCAACGTCTCGCCGGTCAGCTCGGCCTGAAGCAAGACCGAGGCTGCACCTTGTTTTTGCAGAGCTTCGGCATTCTTTCGCTGATGGTCGTCGGCGGCGGTCGGCAGCGGGACCATGATCGCCGGCTTACCGGCGGCCGCTACCTCGGCACACGTCGTCGCACCGGCCCGGCTGATGATAATGTCCGCTCGGTCAAACTCATCAACGATACTATTGATATACGGACGGATATCGGCCGCAATTTCGTTTTGGGCATATGCCGCACGTACTCGTTCGTAGTCTGCCTCGCCCGTCTGATGCATCATCTCGACCGCGAGTTCTGCTTCTTTTAGAAACGGCAGAGCCGCGATCATCGCATTATTTATCGCCCTCGCTCCCTGTGAACCGCCAAAGATCAAGACGTGGATCGGCGGTTCGGGCTTTCGCGTCGGGACATTAAAAAATTCGCCGCGAACCGGGTTACCCGTAACGACGCCCTTTTTCCCAAAATACGGCAGAGCGTCGTCAAATGTCAGTGCTGCCTTATCGACAAATCTCGCCAGCTGCCGGTTCGTAAAACCGGGGATCGCGTTTGAGTCCATTACCAGTGTCGGGAAACCCATAAAATGTGCCATCAAAAGCACCGGTCCGGAAACGTATCCGCCGGCTCCGACCACAACGTCGGGTGAAAACTCGCGCAAGATGCTTCGAGCTTCGACAAAACTCTGGGGCAATATCGCCAGCCCCTTGATCTTTCCGACGAGACCGACGTTCTTCAATCCGGCACTGTGGATCAGCGACAGCTGTAAAGCGTTATCGGGCACGAGCTTAGTCTCGAGCCCGTGCGACGGTCCGACGAAAAGTACTTCGGCCGACGCATCGCGGGCGACGATCTCCTTGGCCACCGCGATACCGGGATAAATATGTCCGCCGGTTCCACCGGCCGCGATAAGTACCTTCATTTCTATCAATTACCAATAGCCCGGGCTCAACTGTTTCGAGCCCGCCGGCTGCCAATACGCCGTTCCGGTACATCTGTTTCGGGCCGCTCGGCTCCCGCGAATCTCGAGATACTCAATAATATTCCAACACCGATCAGTGTCACGACAACTGACGACCCGCCGTACGAGATAAACGGCAGCGGTATACCCTTTGCGGGCAAAATGGAGATGACGACGCTGATGTTGAAAAGTGCCTGAACAATAATGCCTGTGATCACGCCGATACCGAGCAACATCCCGAAACGGTCAGGAGCATTCATCGCTGCCCGCGTGCCGCGCCACAGCAGCAGACCGAAAGCGACGACGACCGCCAACGTCCCGATCAACCCGAGTTCTTCACCGACCACCGAGAAAATAAAATCGGAATACGGATAGGGCAGGTAATACAATTTCTGTTGGCCTTTTGAAAAACCCTCGCCCATTATACCGCCCGAGCCGATAGCATAGAGCGACTGGGCAACTTGATAACCCTGGTCATCGGCATACTTGAACGGGTCGAGAAACGCGATCATCCTCTGCATCCTAAATGGGGCGAGGGCGATCGCCGCGGCAACTCCGACCAAGATAACACCACCAAATGCGAATACGTGGGCCCAGCGTGCCCCGGCAGCGAAATAGGCGGTTCCGAAGATCGCACAAAGCACGAGAGTCGTACCGAGGTCGTTCTCGGCCATTACGAGGCCGGCTATGACCAGGAGGCCGACGGACGCGGGCAATACGGTGGCCTTCAGTTCCGTGACCGTTTTCTCGTTTCGCGTCAGAAACCAGGCAAGGAAGATCGGCAGGGCGATCTTCGCCAATTCCGACGGCTGAAAGGAAAATCCGCCGGTTCTGATCCATCGCTTTGCACCGTTGATCGCCGGAAACCAAAACACCGCAAGTAATGCCGCCGCCGTCAAAAGCAAGATCCCGGTAACGACGTACTTATTATTCAAGATACGATAGTCGAACCGGCTCACTATCAGCATCGCCACGATCCCAATGACAACGAAGAAAAGCTGCTTGTAAAAATACGTGAACTGGCTGTTTTCGGTCGACTCTTTCATCGACATCATCGCCGATGCGCTGTAGACCATCAAAGCACCGAAAAGCCCCAGACCGGCGGCGATCATAAACAGGAACCAATCTGTGCGTTGCTTTGCAGCAATCATAACTAAACCGCCGCCTTGGACTCCAAAGCCAGGACCTGGGCCTTAAACTCCCGACCGCGATCCTCATAACTCCGAAACATATCAAAACTGGCACACGCGGGAGCGAGCAAAACAGCGTCATTCGGGACGGCCGCCGCAAAGCTCTTTTCGACGGCGTCCTTCAACGAACCCGCCCTTATGATCTCGGCGTGCCCTCGCAATTGCGAATCGATATTATCCGCGTCTTCGCCGATAAGGACCAACGTGCGGACAGAGTCCTCGATCAACGGCACCAGAGGTGCGTATGGTGCATTTTTTCCACGGCCGCCGAGGATCAGTATCGTTTTGCCTGAGTCTCCGCTCAATGCCTCGAGTGCTTTCATCGTCGCATCGACCGAGGTAGCCTTAGAATCGTTGTAGAAGCTAACGCCGTCCAGTTTCGCAACAAATTCGATCCGGTGCTCGACGCCCTTAAATTCGGCGATCGTCTGCAGCATCGATTCGGGCGATGCACCTGCTGCGAGGCCGGCGGCAAGTCCCGCCAGGACGTTTTCAACGTTGTGCAGACCGCGTAAAAAGATCTCGCGGCGCGTTGTCAACACCTTTTCCTTTCCGTTCGAACGGCAAACGAGGTCCTGTCCGCGAAGGAACAATCCTTCGTCAAGCTCGTGTTTCACGCTGAAAAACACGACATTTGCGTTCAATCCGGCCGCCCAATTCGCCGTGATCTCGTCGTCCGCATTGAGAACCGCGACATTCTCCGCCGTCTGATTCATAAAGATGCGATGTTTCGCCGCGGCATAGTCGAGAAATGACTCGTATCTGTCGAGGTGATTGGGCGTCACGTTGAGACAAAGTGCAATGTCAGATCGAAAATCTTTTATAGTTTCCAGCTGAAAACTCGAAAGTTCCGCCACCGTCCAGGTCTCGTCCGTCGAGGCCTCGGCGAGGCTTAACAGCGGCGTTCCGATGTTGCCGCCGACCTGGGTGGTTATCCCGGAGTTTTTCAGTAACTCCCCGATCAATGTCGTGGTCGTCGTCTTGCCGTTGGAACCGGTGATCCCGATGATCCGGCCCTTCATAAATCTATAAGCAAGTTCGACCTCGCCGATCACTTCGCCGTCCTTTCGAGCGACGTAGCGGGCCGGAATCGTATTTGTCGGTACACCCGGCGAGATGACGACCAGATCGATCTGATCGAGTAGCCACGACGGCAGATCGCCCGCAATCAGTCCGACTCCGTGAGAGCTTTTGAGCCCCTGTGCGGCTTCAGACCAGGTCTCAACTTCGCGCTTGTCGTGGAGAGCGACGATCGACCCGCGATCAGCGAGAAACTTCGCCGACGCGACGCCGGACCGTCCGGCCCCGAGCACAAGTGTTTTTCTGCCCTTCAATTCCATTTCTACAATTCCGGCCTAATCGAGAATAAATACATATTCATTCTCTGCCGCACCGTGTTCCATGTTCCGCGGAAAACGAATAGAACTAGCGCAACTTAAGCGTCGCTAAACTCAGCAATGCAAACAAGATAGCTATGATTATGAACCGAAAAACGATCTTCGGTTCCTTCCATCCCGATAGTTGAAAATGGTGATGCAGCGGTGCCTGTCGAAAGATACGTTTGCCGATTCCCGTGCTTCGCTTTGTGAACTTAAAATACGAAACCTGAAGCATCACCGACAGAACCTCGAGGATGAACACACCGCCGATGAACGGCAGCAGAAATTCCTGCTTGGTCAAAACGGCGACGGTCCCCAACGCTCCGCCTATCGCGAGCGAACCGGTATCGCCCATAAATACCTCGGCCGGCGGCGAGTTGTACCACATAAATCCCAAACTGGCACCGACCATGGCTCCGCAAAATATTGTAAGTTCGCCCGACATCGTGTTGTGCGTCAGATCAAGATAGTCGGCCCAGCGCTTGTCGCTCGAAACGTATGTCAAAGCCGTCAGGGCCGACATTGCGATAAACGTGACGCTGGCAGCGAGGCCGTCAAGCCCGTCCGTTAGGTTTACGGCGTTCGACGCACCTAACAGAATAAACGCGATAAAACCAAGATAAAGCGGTGCCGGAATGATGGTTATCGCCGTTTGCGCCGTCGCCTTAAGGAACGGAATGCTAAGATTCCACTCGTAAGTGGAAAAGTAGTAAAGGGCAACCCACACACCGATCGCCGTAAGCAACTGGCCCGCCAGTTTCTGCGTACCCGTCAGCCCGAGGCTTCGTTTCTTGACTATCTTGATATAGTCGTCAGCAAATCCGATGGCGGCAAAACAGGTCGTCGAGATCAAAGCTATCCAGAGAAAAAGACTGTCCAGTTTTCCCCAGAGCAGCGACGAAAAGATAACCGAACCGATGATCAGGACGCCGCCCATCGTCGGCGTTCCTTTCTTTTCCTGATGCTCGAACGAAAGCTCTTCGCGGATCTCTTGGCCGACATTTAGCTCCCGCAAACGCCGGATGACGTACTCGCCTAAAAAAAGTGAGATCAGCAACGACGTGACCGTCGCCAGGCCGGTGCGAAACGTGACGTACTGAAATACGTTGAGCCCCTTGTAAAAGTACGATTCGCTGCTACTTCCGTAACCGCGAAAGATCACCTGGTAAAGAATGTAATAGAGCATAGGTATGGTCGCCGGCAACGATCAATTCGCGGCCGCTTTCCTTTCCTCCACGTTAAATTTTTCCAGCAACTTCTCTATCACTTTTTCCGTCCGCACTCCGCGGGAACCCTTGACAAGCACGACATCACCCGGACGGACCATATCTGCCACAATTTCGCCAGCTACCTGCGATGATTCGGCAAAATGTGCATCTTTAAGTCCTGCGTTTACGGCACCGGCCACAATTTCGCCGGCGTGCCCGCGAACACCGATCAGGATATCAACGTCCATCGCGGCGATCGCTGAACCTGTCTGGTGATGCCTAATGGCCGCATCATCCCCGAGTTCGAGCATTTCTCCGGCAACGACGATCTTTCGCTGTCCGGGCATCGATCCCCCGACCAAAGTCCTGACCATCGAAAGCAGCGCATCCGGATTCGAGTTGTACGAATCGTTGATTACCGTAAATCCCAGATCAAAACGGATGATCTCGCCGCGCTGAGGAGGAGCCTGGGCAGTTGACAGGCCAGCGGCGATTTCGTCGACCGTCATGTCAAACGTGTGACCGACCGCGGCGGCGGCCAAAGCGTTGAGGACATTGTGTTTTCCATCCAGCGGAAAAATGACATCGGCCGTACCATTCGGCGTCCTAAGCGTAAATCGTGTGTCACCGAAGCCGGCAAAGCTGATATTCGTCGCCATCACATCGGCGGAATTATCGATGCCGTAAGTGATCGTCTCACCCTTGGACAAAATACGCATCCCGGCGACTCTCGCGTCATCAGCGTTGAGCACCGCGGTGCCGCCCGGTTTCATACCCTCGATAAGCTCGGCCTTAGCCTCGGCGATCCGCTGGATCGTTCCCAGATGTTCGAGATGCACCGGCAAGACGTTCAACTCAACGGCGACGTCGGGCGGTGTTATGCGGCAGAGGCGGGCGATCTCGTTCAGAGGCGTCGACATTCCCATTTCAAGCACGGCAATGTCGTATGCCGGATCAGCGGCAAGCCTCAAAACGGTCAACGGATGCCCGAGTCCGTTATTGTAATTTTTGATATTTCGTAGAACTCTTCGCCCGGACGCCTCGAGAACGTAGGCGATCAACTCCTTCGCAGTCGTCTTTCCGGCACTTCCGGTTACTGAGACGACGGGCTTGTCCCATTCGGAATAGACGCCGTGAGCCAGTTGCTGCAACGCCGCAATAACGTCAGGGGCAAATATCAGACGATCCGAAAAAGGCTCTAATCCGGCCTTGCGCTCCTCAAAACGATCACGTCTGACAACCGCTGCTATCGCACCCGACCTTAGAGCATCCGCGGCAAAAACCGTCGAGTCCGCAAATTCGCCGTTAAAACCGTTTTCAGCATATTCCGGCTGTGATAGGGCAAAAAACACGTCGCCCGCCTTAACCTCGCGAGAGTCGATCACAAATGATGTGACGTCGCTCTCAGAGATCTCGGGGGCGAGCTGCGGAGATTCCGCATTCATGTATGAGATTGCCTTTGATAGTTTCAAGTCTTTATCCAAGGCGCTATCGCCGCAATATTTCGTATCGTAAATTCTGCGGGGACGCCCTCGGGCTCATGCGTCCGGTTAATTCCTACTACCCGTCGGCGGTCTGCACTATTTGTTTCTCGCGGCCGTTTAGGCGTTTCGATCCGTTTTGGCTTTTCAGCGGCGACTCGCTTATCAGCCGAAGTTCCGGATTTGACGTCAGCCTTGTCACCAACAGACTTTGTTTTAGGACCATTCGTTTCCGGGATGTCCTGAGCTACCTGCGTCTCTTTGATCGGCGCACCGTCCTGTTTGACATTAAGTTCAGGCAGTATTTGCTCGGCAATTGCCTTGAAGACCGGTGCCGCGACCATTCCGCCGTCCCTGGCACCGACGGTCGGTTCGTCGATGACGACGGCGATCACGATCTCAGGGTCATTTGCCGGTGCCATCCCGATAAATGACGAAATATACTTGTTCGAATCGACCTTTTTCGTCTTCGGGTCAAACTTCCACGCGGTGCCTGTCTTTCCGGCGGCCGTGTAGCCATTTAGCTGAGCGCGTCGACCCGTGCCCGAAAGGACGACTTGCCTGAGCATCGTTCGCAGCTTTCTTGCAGTTTCGACCGAAACAACCCTGACATTTTCGGGCCTATTCGAAGGAATGGGTTTACCCTCGGACTTTCTAATTTCCTTTATTATACGCGGCTGAATTTTTACCCCATCGTTTGCTATCGTCGCAAAAGCCGTGGCCATTTGCAACGCTGTCACGCCAATTTCATAACCTATCGACATCGATGCCAACGAGTCGCCATTCCACCGCTCCGGAGACCGCACAACCCCGACGCTTTCTGCCGGAAGTTCGACGCCGGTCTTGCAGCCGAAACCCATTTTCTGCAGCATTGCCCAAAAATCATCCTTGCCGACACGCTGTCCGGTTTTGATCGCACAAACGTTGCTCGAGTGTGCCAGCGCCTGCGAATACGAAACCGTTCCAATGTGATGTGAATCGGTAAATTTATGCTTAGCGATCTCGATCGTGCCATTACCGGCATCGATCTGGTCATCGGGCTGAAAGAGATTCTTTTCGAGGGCGGAACTATAGGTGACCATCTTAAATGTAGATCCCGGCGTATATGAACTCTGGATCGCATTATTGATGAGGTTCCGAGGCGTGACGCCCTTGATCGAATTTGGATCGAATGCCGGATTGTTTGCCATTGCGAGTATCTCTCCGGTCTTTACCGAGATAACTATCGCCGTCCCCGATTTTGCGTTGGCAGCCTTAACGCCGTTGCTCAGGGCCTCTTCGGCCATAAATTGGAATGATGTACCGATCGTAAGGACTATATCGGCGGGCTCATCGCCGTCGAACTCGACTTCGTCGTAGACGCGGCCCAGTCGGTCACGTTTCTGTATCTTTTTGGTAGCCGCTCCGTGCAGAATTTCGTTCTGCGTCTGCTCAATACCCGCAATGCCGACATCGTCCAGATTGCTTACGCCGATAACCTGGGACGCAAGCGTTTCGTACGGATAACGACGCAATTGGTCTTGGGTCCAGTGGAGCCCGTCATAAAGCGGCAGATCCGCCTTTTTAACCTTATCGGTCTCAAGCAATTTGTTGAGTCTCAGTACGGCCTCATCGTCAAGCTTTTTGAGCACGGGGACAAATCGCTTCTTCGCGGCCTTGGCTTCCGAAAGCTGCTTTGCCAAAGCTGAGCCATCGATCTTCAGTGTTTTTGCCAGTGAATGTGCGGTCTTTTCAATGTCGTCAATTTCCAATGGGTCTGCATAAAGGGTCTTCACTCGCACACTGGTCGCAAGGATGTGGTCGTCGCGGTCGTAGATCGTTCCGCGAAGCAATCTGCCCTTTTTAATATCCTCTCGCTGTCGGACCGCCTTGTCACTGAGCCACTCGTGCTGCGAAACCTGTAAATGCACGAGCCGGACACCGATGCAAAGCATCCAGATCGCAAAGAATCCAACGATCAACATAAATCGTGTAAATACGACCTGTCGTTGATCCACGTTTTTATTTCGTCGGGTAACCTTCGCCATTGCCTTGAAAATTCAAACTCAAACGAAAACTTGTGGTTCTATCGGCTCGCAACCAGTTTCGAGATCTGTGATGCCGTCTTGATTGACTTGCTACGCTCTTCGGACTTAGGACTGCCCACCGTTCGGGGACGCGAAATACTTGCAATCGACGCAGTCTTGGCCACGTAGCCGGTACCGGGGGCAGACGCTTTGGCTGTGAAGCTGCTTTGCGATGCCTTTGCCGACGAAGCCGGGTTGAACGCCGCCATTTCGACGCCGTTTGTCTCCAGGTCGCTGATCCCGAGCTTTTTCACGGCTTTCTTGATCTCAGCCGGCGAGAGGGTGACCTCGCGAGCCAGCAGAAGGCGTCGCTTTTCGGCTTCGAGATCGTCGAGCTGTTTTCTGAGCTTCGAATTTCGCATACCGTAGTCAACCGATGAGAAATGCTGACGTGCGGCAACGAAGAACAATGAGGCAACGACCATCAGACATATGAACATCAGCGAGGCCAGTTTCATCCGCCCGGATGCTCCGGCCGGCGGCTGTTGCTGCTGTCTTTTTCTTCGGATCGTCGTTTTCTCTTTGTTCATAATGGTACTCCTAATTTCTGCAGTAAGTTCTAAACCGTGCTAATGCGTCGGCAGGCCCGCAATTTTGCGCTTCGGGAACGCGGGTTTTTCCGCAATTCGCTTTCGCCGGGCAATATCGGCTTTCGCGTAAGGATCTCGATCGTTTTCGCCGCTCCACAAACGCATTGTGGAATTCGCGGCGGACACTCGCATTTTCCCGCAAGTCTCTGAAATGTACGTTTCACGATCCGATCTTCGAGACTATGGAACGAGATCACTGCCAAAACACCCTCGTCACTTAAACAAGCTACCGAATCGATCAAGAATTTTTCGAGAATATCGAGTTCACCGTTAACCGCGATCCGGAGTGCTTGGAATGTCCTCGTCGCCGGATGGACCTTGTCCTTGGGTCCGTGCTTTACCGCCCGCCCGACGAGATCCGCGAGTTCCTTGGTCGTTTTGATCGGCTCGTTGCGTTCGTTTCTTTCGCCGATCCATCGGGCGATCCGCCGTGACATTCTCTCTTCGCCAAATTGGTAAATGATGTTCGCGAGATCGGTTTCACTCAGCGTTTCAAGCAGTTCGGCTGCGGTATGCCCCCCTGAACGCGGATCCATGCGCATATCGAGCGGAGCATCAAACCGAAAGCTGAATCCTCGGCTCTGATCATCCAACTGCAGGGACGAAACCCCGAGATCAGCTATGATCGCATCCGGTTGGCCAAGATTTGCGTTTTCGACTATTTGCATGATCGATGAAAAATTGCCGTGAACCGCCGTGAACCGGCCTCCAAATCCCGCTAACCTATCCTTCGCCCTTGAGATCGCCGCTTCATCCTGATCGATCCCGATCACGACCGAACCGGGAGAGTTCGAAAGGGCCGCCTCGCTGTGGCCGCCAAGCCCCAATGTCGCATCAACCATCAAAAATGAACTCGACGTCGGCAAAAATCTCAGTGTTTCGTCGACGAGCACTGAAGCGTGAGAATATCCGGCATCTTCGTTCTGCATGTTCACACGAATCGAGCCAAGTGGATTTGGCATCGAGATTCGACATTACGACCGTCAAACCAAAGAAAATTCAAGTTGTGAAAAAGGTTATAAACTCCGTTGAATATTTTCCGCCTAAATATTCAAAAAACGCCGAGTTTCATGCGTTTGGAACCGTTGCGTCTTGAGGGTAATGCGCTTAACCTCTTAAACAATTATGAAGCACCATCGCTTTCGCCTATTTTTCGACTGTGTCGGTATTGCCGAGTTCCACGCTGAATCTTAGCCTCAAAGTGCGGATGTGTCAAGAGAAACTTTCGCTGAAATGCTTAATCATTCGTTTAAATTTACTGTTCTCGAATCTTGACATAAATATATGGTTTATTGAGTTTCAGTAACCGCTGATATACCATTGGTTTGACGTCCTGGAGTTAGATGGATCCTGCGCTTGTTCAAGTGTTAATATTCGGGTTGATCGCGGCGCTGGCAAATGTGCTCGGCGGGGCGATATTGTTCCCATCTAAACTTCATACGACCTACAAACGATTCCTCAAATATCTGCTCGCGGTCGGCGCGGGCTTTATGCTCGCCGTCACGATCTTTGAGATATTGCCCAAGATCGTTACGATCTGGCAGAAGCGTTATCCGGGTTCCGGCGGCGATCTCGAGATACCGATGCTGCTGCTGATGTTGGGCTATCTGCTGACACAGTTTTTTGAGCATACGATCGCACCGCATTTCCATTTGGGCGAAGAAGTTCACTCGGACGAGATGATCTCAACATCGTCGGCGTATACCGCGGTCGGCGGATTGTTGATCCACACGTTTTTTGACGGAGTATCGATCGCGGCGGCGGTTCAGATCGACCGCAAACTGGGGCTCCTCGTCTTCGTAGCGGTGCTGCTGCATAAATTCCCCGAGGGATTTACGATCGGTTCGATGATACTGGCGGCCGGAAAAGGATTTCGCCAGGTAATGGCCGGGACATCGATGATCGGTGCGACGACATTGATCGGCGTGCTCGCGTTTTATATCGTCGGATCGAATATCGAGGGCGCCGTCGCTTACGCTCTGCCGCTGGCGGGCGGCGTGACGCTGTACGTAGCAGCAAGCGATCTGATACCCGAGGTCAATCATCACGGCGGCAATCGCCCGCTGGTGTCGTTTTCGGTATTTGCAGGCGTCGCACTGTTCTTTGGCGCACATTTTCTGCTTCACGGCCTGATCGATGTCTAAACGATAAAATTCTTGAAACAAATCAGTCCCGTCTTCGTTATTTCTCTGTGGAGGCACTAGAGTGAAGATGAGAGAACCTTTGTTAGCCGGCATATTAAGTTTACTGATCCCCGGGATCGGGCAGATCTATAATGGCCGTATCATAATCGGCTTGATCTGGTTAGTTCTCACGGGCTTTTCGTGGATAGGCTCGGCGGGAACGTTAGGTTGGGTGGTACACCTGATCGCGGCTTGGTGTGCGTACAGCTACGCAAGGGAAAATCCCGTCCGAACTTAGAGTTTCTTCATACGATCCTCCTCTTTCGCCCGGCGTTTGATGACGCCGGGCTTTTTTGCGTTTCGGCAAATGGACGTGATTGTGTAGTATAGGTCATTGCTCTTATGGTTAAAGAAGGAATTCCGTTCATTGTGATACCCGCGATCCTGTTCGTGGGCTGTGCGATGATTCACTGGTGGATCATCGCATCAATATTCCTTTTCATATGCCTGTTCATGATGTACTTCTTTCGCGACCCCTCGCGGAATGTGCCGAACGAACCGAATATCATCGTCTCGGCGGCGGACGGACGCGTGACGCGTATCGACGAGACGGCGGACGGCAAGTTGGTCAGCGTGTTTCTATCGCCGTTTGATGTCCATATCAACCGTTCCCCGATCGCGGGCACGATCACCAGTATCGAATATACGCCCGGCAAAAAGCTGCCCGCGACGAATAACAACGCGAGTTTCGTCAACGAACGCAATTCCCTGCTTATCGAATCGCCGGAAATGACGGTAAAATGCACGCAGATCGCCGGAATTTTGGCTCGGCGGATTGTCTGCTGGCCGAAGACAGGCGATAATCTTGACCGTGGTCAAAAATTTGGGTTGATCAAATTCAGCTCGCGGACCGATCTGCTGATGCCCTCGGAAGTCGAGCTTGCGGTCAAGGTCGGCGACCGCGTACGTGGTGGCGAGACTGTGATCGCGAGGCTGAGGGAGACGGCGAGTGGAGGGCTTTAGGAGATTGAGAGAAAGCACGATTGCGGGACAGTGAATGCAAAAGGCCGACGGCTACTTTCAAAGATCTACCGACGAGATGGACGACGAACAGAACGATTCAAAACCACCGCACAGAGGCCTCAAGAAAGGGCTGTACGTAATTCCGACCCTGTTTACCGCCGGAAACGTGGCGATGGGTTTCCTGGCGGTCTTGTGGTCGGTTCGCGGATTTCACGCGGCAATGAGCGACCCCGCGGGAGCATCGGTCTATTTTGACCAAGCAGCCGTCGCGATGGGTTTGGCGATATTGTTTGACACGATGGACGGCCGGGTGGCACGGGCGACGCGAACGGCGACGGAGATCGGCGTACAGTTTGATTCGTTGGCCGATGTGCTGACATTCGGCATTGCCCCGACTGCACTGATATTCTGCTGGGCGGTCGCACCGACTTTTCCCGAAGGCACCGTTCCGTACAATGTCGGCGTTATACTACTGTTCGTTTATCTGATGTGCGGAGCTTTTCGACTCGCCAGATTTAACCTGCAGGCGATGCGGCCGCACGTCCTCGATGCCGGTTCGGGCAAGGTCGATAAAAAGAATTTCGTCGGTCTGCCGATACCGCCGGCGGCCGGCCTGCTTGCGGCGATCGTACACTATTCGCCGGCACCACTCAACTACTACGTCAATGGCAATGCCCGATACTACAGCATCCTGATCCTCATTCTGGTCGGCGTCCTGAGCGTGCTGATGGTTAGCAAGATCGGCTACTCGAGCTTCAAATCGGCCGGCGCCGTCCGGATGAGCTTTCTCGTCCTGGTCCTGATCGCCGCCTTCGGGATGATGATGTGGTTCTATTCGCAATACGCTCTGCTTGCGTTTGCGACGATCTACGTCGGTCACGGCATAGTCGGTTGGCTCTATCGAGCAACCCTCGGCCGCCGCCGCATCAATTCGACCCCCGAACCCGCGGTGTAGACCGGTGATCGCCAAATTGATTTATCAACTGACAGTTCCGTCTCCTTCTTTCTCTTCCATTCTTGCCCGTTCCATATTGCGTTTGTCCGATCGGTCTCGCTGAATCGGACGTAAGCGGGCCGCGGCAAATTCTGATTCCCGAGCATCATCGTGATTGTTCATTACAAATCTCACCTTTAGCATAGCACGTCGTTGCGTCGATGCAACGTCCTCAATCCGCCAATGGAGAGAATGGGAAATGAAGATGCTAATTCATCAACGGATCTTGGTCGCGATCAAGCTATATCTGATCGGTCCATCGGAGGACCTCTTCTCGGAGGATCGGGTTTTGTTGAAAACTGCCGGTATTGCCTTGGGCTGCGGTCGCCCGTTGGATGTGCCAGTAGCTGAGGCCGAGTTTACCGACGGCCTTGAGGTAACGGCTGCGAGCACGGTATTTTCCGGCAAATAGCCCCTTGACGAGCCACAACGAACTTTGGATGGGCGACGTTACTACGTGCTCGACATCTCGGCTGATGAGCCCGCGGGCGATATCGATGGCCAGCATTTCGCGCAGTATCCGGCCTTGGCGGTGCATCACGTACCACGAAAAGCCGACGAAGATCAGGAAGAACGGCAATTCGATAACGAGATAACCCAAAACGAATCCCTGAAGGCCACCGAGGACGGCAAGACTGTTCCATATTCCGTGCAGCGTCATAGCACCGAGGTATCCTAAGAGCGGCAACAGGATCCGGACATAGGTTTTGTGCGATTCGCGGGCGATGCCGCAACCGATGCCCGTCATCGACGTAAACGTCACGTGGGCGAATGGCGAAAACACTCCGCGTACGACAAAGAGGACCGCCATACCGGCAAATCCCGCTTCTTTGAGGCTGTTGCCGTAATATAAAACATTTTCAACCGTGGCGAAGCCGAGTGCGATCACGCCGGCGAAGACGATGCCATCGAGAATGTCGTCAAAGTATTTGCGGAAGAATAACATTATCAGCACAACACCGAGCCCCTTAGAGCCCTCTTCGAAGACCGGTGCAGAGATCACCGCTCCGACGATCCGACCGGCATTTGGTGATACCACACTGCCCACAACCTGGCTGATAGTCGTATTGATAATAAACGACACGATCACCGCGACGAGTGCTCCCCAGGCAAATGCGAGGGCCAGCAGCCAAAGGGGTTCCGGGTCGTAGCGGTCGAGCCAGATAAGCGGCAAGATATAGATCACGGCCGGTGTAAAAGCTACGACGCTCGCGATCACGGCGAGCAGTACGCCCTCCTGAGTGATCCTCAGTCCCCCGTTAGGAGCCTGCGAAAGTGTGGACGTCAGCAGGATAATTACGATGAGCGAACAGAAAACCACGCCGAGGATCGCAACCGCGGCCCAAACATATTTTTTGGTACTGCTTTCGGCCGGATGACCCGGGGCCTGCATCTTAACGTTGCCGAGACCGAGATTAGAAAGTGAATTCTGAACATTGACCGGACCGGACGCGGCAATCTGGTTGAACTGCTGGACCTGAACATCCCTGAAACTCGCCTGCGGAATGGCAACCGACGCGGCGTCTCCGTCGATCGTGACGAGTGCGGTTACGCCGTTTCGGCCAAATTGGATCCGGTCGCCACTGCTGAGTTTGGCGGAGTTTACGACCGAACCGTTGAGCAGCGTTCCGTTGGTGCTCTGGTTGTCAGTGACGTAGTAACCATCGGCCTTTGCTTCGATAAATGCGTGCTGTTTCGACGCGACTCGCTCGGAAAACGGGTCAAACCGGACGCTGCAGGTCTCGCCGCGGCCGACGGTCAGAAAGCCCGTCTGAAGATCGAACGTTTGACCGGCGAGGCTGCCGCCCTCGATCGTAAGTTGCAATTTCATAAAGCAATGATTCGAGCGAAATGCCCAAAGTCAGGCATCTTTTCCGACTTTGGGCGTATGATCAGCATTCTCAGATCAAACTACGGTTGAACAGATGATGGAGCAGGCTTGTCGCCCGGTTGTCCATATGCTCTGGCGAAAAATGAGCCGTTCGAGCTATTGAGACGGTACCACGTGTTCTGACTAGGCCTGAAAACGGAAACGTCCGTCTTGCCGTCACCGTCATAGTCGGCCGGGACGGGCACGTCCTCGGCGATGCCAAAATTATAAACCGTGAATGCCCGGGTCAGAGGGTCGAGCACGTACCAAGCTCCGGTCGACGGCCGATAAACCGCAAAATCGGAGATGCCGTTGCCGTCAAAATCGGCCACGAGCGGTTTGTCACCGTTCATTCCAAATCCGGCATAGAGCGGGATCGTCGACGAACTCTGAAGCACGTACCAAACGCCGTTGGATGGCCGCCAGACGGCGAGGTCGGGTTTGCCGTCACCCTCGTAGTCGCCGGTTAGCGGTTTGTCGCCCGCCGTGCCCCACTGGACCGCTTTGAAACCGAGAGTGCTCTGCAGTATATACCAAACGCCGGTCGAAGGCCGCCAGACCGCGATATCCGTTTTGCCGTCAGCGTCAAAATCCGCCGGGACCGGAATGTCGCCATTCGTGCCGAACTGCACAGCCGCAAATCCGCTAGTGGTTCGATTGAGGTACCAAATGCCGGTCGAAGGCCGAAAGACCGCGACGTCCGATCTGCCGTCGCCGTCATAGTCGCCCGGGACGATGACGTCACCGGGGGCACCAAACTGGGTCGAGGTCGCCTGGTTGTTCGAGCTTTGTTCCGAATTCCACACTCCGGTCGACGGGGTGTATATCGCGAGATCCGTCTTGCGGTCGCCGTCGTAGTCCGAGACCAAGTTACGCTGCGGTGCCGTCACGCTGGTCGCATCGAGTATGACGAGGCCGTAGGTGAGGTCGCCGGCGAGTATCTTGTTTTGCCCGAGAAATGGAAAGACGGCCCAATTGCCGTCGTAGCTACTCGGCAACGCCGAGCTAAGCCCGTTAGGAGAGCCGCAGATCGCGTCCCACGGCCCCTCGGTCTTGAGTGCTTCGATCTGAGCATCGGTCGGGGCGAATGTCGGTGCAAACGTGTCGTATTGGCCGACGCGTTTCGGAAATGTCGGGTCGGTTAGGTCAAATACCTGAATGCCCGCTTGGTACCAAGCGATGTACAGAAAATTGCCCATCACGACCGGATTGTGCGGGGTGACGGCATTGAGGCCCAGATCACTCGCCTTAATACTTCGGATCAGGAACGGAGCCGCCGGATTCTGCACGTCGTAAACGCGAAGATCACCGTCAAACGTCTCGCGGCATGAATAGAGATACCTGCCGTCCTCGCTCGTCCAGGTGCTGTGATTGGTGCTGTTGCCCGTGATCGCACCGAGCAGGGCCGGTGCCTGCGTCGCCAGATTGCCAATGTCGTAGATCTCGACCTTGCCGCCCCATCCGGACGTATACATGCGATTGCCGCGAATGTGGAAAGCGTGAACCCACGTAACGTCAGTCGGGTTAAACTCCCATTTGAAGACCGGTGCCGCCGGGTTGGTGATATCGATGATGCGGATCGGTTTGACGCCGGTCGAATTGTAATTTTCGATGAGGTAGGTCGCGTTGCCCTGCGGCACGATCATTATCTCGTGGATCGAGTTGTGGCCGTTGCCGTGGGTCGAGTCGACCGTACCGAGTGCGATCGGATTATAGGGACTCGTCACGTCGACGATGTGCACGCCGCCGCCATTACCGCTGCCGAAATAGGCTCGATTGCCGACGACGATCGCCTCGAGAAACTGCTGGTTATTGCCGGGATTGTACCAGCTCGCCAGCGTCGGGGCGTCAGGGTTTGACACGTCGTAGATGAAACCGCCGCGGCAGTAATAGCTGCCGAGCACTGCGATATTGCCGTCGCCATAGAGATCGGCAAATTTCCAATTCGGATTGGACGCTCCGGCGATCGCCGTGCACGGCGGGACGGACTGCGAACGAAGTCGAACCCGTTGTGCCGATGCAGTCGCGGCGGCGAAACTCAGAAAGACCAACGCCAGTGTGATCACACCGGCAGTCCGTACGCGTGAAGCGTTGAATTGAAGCATTAAATGACCCCGTAGAATATGTTGTAACTTGAAAATCTAACCTTACGTTTTACTTCTAAACTAGAAAAAAGGCAAGCGGAAACCGGTTGAATTCGAACGTTGCGAATTTCAGCCGGATCTCACGAAATTAATTTTCGACAAATTTCTAGGACGCCGCCTGCGATGCCTCACGCATTACCAGATCAAACGTACCGGGTTCGACCTTGCGAAACCGGCGGTTTCGATTGAGTGAAACGGCGATCGATATCGTCGGATTTTTACCCTTAAATTTCATCCCGCCTGAAATGAGCAGGTTATAGAGATCATTTACGTGGAGCGAACCGCCCGCCTCGCGGAGCAAAAGCGTACAGGCCTGTGTGATCGTGCGGTCGCTGAAACGCTGGCTGATAGCCTCGCGGTTGGGCTGGATCGACGGTATAGTACGATGTTGATTGAGGTAGGCAACCGAACTGGCGGAACCGCGATTTGAGCTCAGCGACGATTCGCGAAATCGCTCCCGTTGCGGAATCGTCCGCGAACCGGCGGTTCCTATCTCATACTCGTCATCGATCCGCATCGTCCGGCGAACCCCTACATCCCGAATGCCCGGTTCGCGTGTATCGAGGCTCTCGATCGCCCGTTCGGTCTGCACGGCCTTGCTCTCCAAAAGTTCGATCTCCTGATTTAGGAGAGAAATTTCGTTTTCGGCCTCGCGCAATTGGGCTCGCAGACGGCTCTGCTGAGCTCGAGTCTGACGGACGTACTCCTCGAGGGTAG
>JAYVUD010000436.1:0-9753 GCA_043788335.1 Chloracidobacterium sp.
GTCTTGCGATCAAAACAAAACGAAGCGAGATGCTGGATAAGCTGAGTTCGCCGCAGGGTACTCCGGAAGAATTGGGACTCAGCGAGCTTTCCGACTTTGCCAAAACCAGCGAGGGCTCAGATAAAACTGAGGCCCAGATATTGCTCCAGCGACGAATATTGTTGTCCATTTCTCCGCTAATATTCTGTTTGCTCGGCGTGGCGATGGTACTGCGATTTAGTCGCGGTGGCCGCGGATTTGGAATATTTTTGGCTCTGTTCGGCCTTATCGCCTACTATTTACTGACATTTATGGGCGAGCAGTTGGCCCGAACCGGTAAGGTCACCCCAGTTGTCGGTGGCATTATTCCCATCGCGGCCAGTGCCGCCGCTCTCGCATGGCTCAGTTTGTCACCGCGGATCTCGATATTTGGTTCTATCATGGACCGGATCACGTCGGCCTTTGCCTCTGGCGACGGTAAAACTAACCTCCGGCAAACACGGAATATCTTCGTCGATGTGACAACCGGTCTTCGGGATTTTGACCTTACGGCCAATTTGCTCAAGTATTTCCTGCTTGCCCTAGGGTTTCTGACCGCGATATTCATGATCTTTACCGGGTTTGAGCTTTGGCGATACGCCGGCGTCATGCCCGGTGGTTGGTGGTTGCTCGTCAAATATCTGTTCTATCTGCTGCCGTTTGTTTATTTACAGATCGCACCGTCGGCGGCGATGATCGCGACCATATCGACATATGTTATTAAGTCACGGCAAAACGAGATCGTGACCTGGGCCGCTGCCGGCCAGAGCATTTACCGTCTGATGGTGCCTTGTTTCGTGTTGATGATACTTTTGGGGATCATTGGCTGGGGCGTTCAGGAATCGATCGCCCCGATGGCAAACCGCACACAGGACGAGCTTCGGAACCGGATACGCAAGGGCGGCGTGCCGACAAATACTTCGGGTAAATTCTGGGTGGCTAATGATACACGACTGTATTCATTTGAGTTGGCAGGCACACCAGAATCCAGGATGGAGGCACGACGGGGCAGTGGGACGAGTCACGCGTCGAATGGACGGGAACTTACTTCTGCGTCTGATAACGAATGGCAGGTATCGTCGGCAGGTAGCAACCGAGTCTGTGAGGACCAACCGGCCCGGCGGATTTTGGAACGATTGACGGATACAGTCACCGGGGCAGACAGTCTTGCGTCTGATAACGAACCGCCGAATCTGTCGGAAGTAGTGTTAAGCGGAGAGCAGGGAACTGACGCCTCGTTTGTTGCCGATAGTATGGCGACGGATCGGACCGGGCAGGCTCGAGATAAGCCGGGCATCTTTGCAGGGGGGCGGTATGCGTTTATTTTTTTTGGGGCATTGGCCGGCAATATCACTTCTGCGTCTGATAACGAAAAGGGACCGCCATGCACATCCGTGTGCGTCAAAAATCTCACCATTTACGAATTTGCCGATAGCCATGCGGGTCTGCAATCCGTGTACCGTGCGTCATCGGCAAGTTGGTCAAACGGCCGGATCATTTTCACTGGTGCCGTCGAGAAAAATAGCCTGATAGAGGGTAAGATCGTCTCCGAAACGATCAATGGCCTTGAATTAGCCGAGGCGGCCAACCCGTTTATCGAACTCGGCGGTAAACCGAGCCATATGACGATCGGGGAACTGAGACATCAAGCGGCCACTAGCGAATCTGACGTCGGACGCCGCACGTTTGCTGTTGCTGTCGAAAAGCGCTATTCCACGCTCCTTTTGCCGTTGGTATTTGCACTATTTACCGCTCCATTCGCACTTTCACTCCATCGTTCGGGCCGCGTTGTGACCGTTGGTTACGCGATCGGTCTGTGGCTGGCTTATACCGGCATCACATATCTGCTCGAGGAGTTTGGCTCGAACGGATTCCTTTCGCCGGCAGCAGCGGTCTTTAGTCCGATAGCGATTTTCTCAATGCTTGGAATTTTTCTTTTATCGAAAGTGAGAACGTAATTATTCCGGACGCGACCGACCGGCAAATGATCGTTTCGGGGCGATTCTTCTTTGTTAACAAATTGTGATCATCTGCGTTTCCCGCCGACGAAGCTATTCCCGCCACATGTTGCGGATTTGATTTGATTTTGAAGAGGGGTTTTGACCTGGATACGTCTTTTGTGTGAACCCGCGTGGATTTCAGTACGACCCCGGCCAACTTTGTTTGGTGCCTGAAGAGAAGTACCCGCCCACCCGCGAACGGAGAGGATAGCTAACAAAAAGAGGCCGCAAACACGACGTCTGCGGCCTCTCTCTGGTTCAACTGGGATCCGCAGTCCTACGAGCGTAAGATTTAGACCCGGAACTTGGAACGCTTACGTTCCTGATTCCCAACTGCCCATGTATTCGACCATTTCGGGGGTCAGTTCGTCAATGCCGATGCCCATTGCACGGAGCTTAAGGGAAGCGATCTCCTGGTCGACTTCCTTCGGCAGGATATGAACGCCGGCGGCCAGTTTGCCGCGATTTTTGACGAGAAATTCGGCCGATAGAGCCTGGTTTGCAAACGACATGTCCATAACCGATGCCGGGTGGCCTTCGGCGGCGGCGAGGTTGATCAAACGGCCTTCGCCGAGGACGATAACGCTCTTGCCCTTATGGGTAATGTACTCTTCGACGAACGGGCGACGTTTGACCGCCTCGGCCGACATTTCGCGAAGTGCGTCGAGGTTGAGTTCGAGGTCAAAGTGTCCGCTGTTGCAAACGATCGCTCCGTCCTTCATCACCGCAAAGTGTTCTGCGTCAATGACATGGCGGTTTCCGGTAACGGTCACGAAAAAGTCGCCGACCTTGGCAGCTTCCTTCATCGGGAGCACACGCATACCGTCCATGACTGCCTCGATCGCCTTGATCGGATCGATCTCGGTGACGACAACATTCGCACCCATACCGCGGGCACGCATCGCAACGCCCTTACCGCACCAACCATAACCGACCACGACGAGCGTTTTGCCCGCGAGCAGGATGTTGGTCGCACGGATGATGCCGTCGAGGGTCGACTGGCCCGTGCCGTAACGGTTGTCAAAGAAATGCTTGGTCTGAGCATCATTCACCGCGATCGAAGGGAAGGTCAGCACGCCGGCCTTGACCATCGATTTAAGGCGGACGATGCCGGTCGTCGTCTCTTCGGTCGTACCGATGAGGTTAGCGATCAGCTCCGGCTTTTCCTTGATCATCGTTGCGACGACGTCCGATCCATCGTCGATGATGAGGTTCGGATTTGTATCAAGTGCTGCTTTAACGTGGCGGACGTAAGTCTCTGTCGTTTCACCCTTATGGGCCATTACCGGGATGCCCCAGTCAGCGACCAGCGACGCCGCGACGTCGTCCTGTGTCGACAGCGGGTTCGACGCGATCAGCAACGATTCGGCTCCACCGGCCTGCAGCGTGCGAGCCAGATTCGCCGTTTCTGTCGTGATGTGAGCACAAGCGATGAGCTTGACGCCAGCCAGCGGCTTTTCAGCCTCAAATCGTTCACGGATTAGGCGGAGAACCGGCATTTCGCGGTCAGCCCACTCGATTCGCTGTTTACCTTGCGGTGCAAGATTGATGTCTTTGATGTCGTATTCCATTGATGTTCCTGGATTAGCCATTTGTTCCGATACCTCTATGAAGATCAGCCGCAGTTCTCAGAGCCTCGGCTTTATCTGTAACTTCCCATGTAAATTCGCCGTTCTTGCGACCAAAATGGCCGAAACGAGCGGTTTCCTTGTAGATCGGGCGACGCAGATCGAGAGCCTCGATGATCGCTGCCGGTGTAAGCGTGAAATTTTCGCGAACAATATCCGCAATGCGTTCGTCATCGATCGTTCCCGTGCCGTGTGTATCGATCAGGACCGAGACAGGCTCAGCCACGCCGATCGCGTAAGCTAATTGAACAGTACACTTATCGGCCAGTCCGGCCGCGACGACGTTCTTCGCGATATAGCGTGCCATATAGGCAGCCGAACGGTCGACCTTTGTCGGATCCTTACCCGAAAAGGCACCGCCGCCGTGCGGGGCATAACCGCCGTAGGTGTCGACGATGATCTTACGACCGGTCACGCCGGCATCGCCCATCGGGCCGCCGATCACGAACTTGCCGGTCGGATTGATGTGATATTTGGTCTGATCGTCGAGGAGTTCCGCCGGAATGACGGGTTTGATGACGTGCTCGAGGATGTCGGCACGGATATCCTCGATGTCGAGGTCAGCGGTCTGCGACGAGATGACAACGGCTTCGACACGAAATGGCCGGCCGTCGCGATATTCGATCGACACCTGCGATTTGCCATCCGGACGAAGGTAGGGAATCGTGCCGTCACGCCGAACCTGCGACAGGCGCCGCGTCAGGTTGTGTGCCATTTGGATCGGCATAGGCATCAGTTCAGGCGTCTCATTGCACGCAAACCCAAACATCAGGCCCTGATCGCCGGCTCCGCCCGTATCAACGCCCTGCGATATATCGGGCGATTGCGTCCCGATAGCATCGATGACGCTGCAGGTGTTCGAGTCATAGCCAAACTCGGCATT
Organism: Chloracidobacterium sp.; assembly: GCA_043788335.1. Taxonomy (GTDB): domain Bacteria; phylum Acidobacteriota; class Blastocatellia; order Pyrinomonadales; family Pyrinomonadaceae; genus OLB17. Next base: position 4,530 of record JAYVUD010000436.1, read on the forward strand.
GTTGTAGCCGATCTCGCTGATTGTCTCGCGAATGATCTGTTTGTAGTTGACCTTCGCCGTCGTCGTGATCTCGCCCGCAACCACTGCCAGGCCGGTAGTTACAAGGGTTTCACACGCGACACGTGCCGTCGGATCCTGCGCCAGGATCGCGTCTAAAATTGCATCCGATATGTGATCGGCGATCTTATCCGGGTGGCCTTCTGTGACCGATTCGGACGTGAATAGAAAATTTCCGTTACTCAATTGTTTACGTAACTCCTCTTTATAAAGATAGCTCTCTGAATGGAATCTGCGACAGATAACAAAAGGATAATAATAGCCTTTTTGCAAAACACTGTCAAAGTATCGCGTTCCTATAGTTCCGGGTTGTGAGTAGAAACGCAATCACATTTACATCGCGAAAACCAAATCAGGGTCTAATCTGTGACGCACTGCACGTCTCGTTCGACGGTGGCCGCTGCTGCCTTAGTGACTTTTGAAGTTTGTCCTCACGTCCCAGGGAAAGTGAGGAAGGGCGCGGGAACGCATAGGCCGCAAGGACCACAGTATCAGCGGGCCGCCCACACCGTCTGCGTCTGATAATAGAGATTATGTAATGAAACAACAGCCCTAATCAAGAACTTCAGGCCAATCCTCAGGAGCCGGAACATCGCCTTCGTTTATCGGGTCCGCGGGCGTCGTTGATGCGGATAGATCAAGCACGTTCTGCTCGACGAAAATCGGACAGTCCAGACGTAACGCTATCGCGATAGCGTCAGACGGGCGAGCATCAAGAAAAACCGCATCGCCCTTTTTGTCGAGTAATTCGATCCGGGCGTAAAACGTGTTGTCCGAGAGGTCGGTCACAATTACCTTCGATGCGAGCCAACCACACTCGATTATCACGTTTCTAAGTAGGTCGTGGGTCATTGGCCGTTGGGGCACGATCTTTTCGATCTCGAGTGCGATGGCGTTTGCCTCAAAGGCTCCAACCCAGATCGGCAAAACCGTCTCAGATTCGACGCCCTTAAGCACCACGATCGGCGTATTGGTGTTCGGGTCCATTATCAGGGCCCCGATCTTAACTTCTATTAAAGATGAATCCGGTGTCATATTTTGATCAATCGGCCTCTCCAAAGAGCGAATTTGCCTTTATTTCAGTGATTCTAACATTGACGATCGAACCGAGCATCTTAGGATGGCCAACAAAATTGACTACCTTCTGACAGGTGCTATGTCCGGTCAATCCATCGACCGTGCGGGTCGACGTACGCTCCACCAGGACTTTAAGCACTTTATTAAGGTATCGCTGTAAACGTTCATTCTGAATACGCTTCTGGATACGCTCAAGTTCGATAAAGCGGCGAGTCTTTTCATCGCGAGTGACGTCGTCTGCCATCTCAAATGCGGGCGTACCGGGCCGTGGCGAGTACCTAAAGATGTAAGCACTATCGAAGCCGCAATACTCTACCATTCGAACGGACGCCTGAAAATCCTCTTCGGTTTCGCCGGGAAAGCCGACAATAATGTCGGTCGTCAACGCAATATCTCTTGACGACGCTCTTAAGCGGTCAATCTTTCTCAGGTATTTCTCGATCGTGTGTCCACGCTTCATCGCTGCCAAGACCTTTGAACTTCCGGATTGCACCGGCAAATGCACCCAATTGCAGAGATTTTCGTGCATTTCGATTGCGTCGGCTATCTCGTCATTGAAATCTCGCGGAAACGATGTAGCAAATTTGATGCGTTCAATGCCTGTCGCGGCGACGGCGCGCAAGAGGCGCTCAAATGGCGATTTACCGGGGAAGTTTTCAAGGCCCGAGTCCGTCTCAGGCCTATAGCTATTGACGTTTTGGCCAATTAAGTGAACTTCCCTCACGCCTTTTCGACGAAGTTCCAGCACCTGGCGAATGATCTCCGAGGCCAAAAGGCTACGTTCTTTTCCGCGTGAAAACGGCACAATGCAATATGTGCAAAACTTATTACAGCCCTCAATTATCGGCAAAAACGCAATATACGGTGAATGCCTGTGATTTTCGCCGACCGTCCAGTCATAGTCGACTTCCCTATCGCCGAGGTCTACCACAGGTTCGTCATATTTGAGCGTTTTTGCGATCGCGTCGGCCACACGGCCAACGGCCTGTGTGCCAAGAACAAAATCGACGCCCTCGATCTTTTTGAAAAGCGTTTCGCCATCGAGTTGGGCGACGCAACCCATCACGCCCACGATGGGTTTCGGCCGATCGGAGTGTCGAATATGCCCGACCCGAGTGTATAATTTCTGTTCAGCCTTCTCACGAACGGAACAAGTGTTAAAGATCACAACATCCGCCGAAGTTTCGTCTTCGGTCATCTCGTAACCCTGACGAGCGAGAGAGCTCGAGATCCGTTGAGAATCTGAGACATTCATTTGACAGCCGTAGGTTTCGAGATACACTTTTTTCATAGATGCCAGAAGAATCGACTTACAAGCCATTTTCAGCGAAAGACTTCGTTCACCTGCATTTGCATTCAGATTATAGCCTGTTGCAAAGCACAATCCAACTTAAGCCTCTTGCTAAAAGGCTTAACGAACTCGACCTAAAAGCGTGTGCGCTCACGGATTACGGCAATATGTACGGAGCCGTGACGTTTTACAACACGATGAGCTCCAACGGCATCAAGCCCATCATCGGGTACGAGGCATATCTGACAACCGGCAGCCGGCTCGAACGCAGTTCCGCGTTGCGTCCCGGCGAAAAGCCTTATTACAGGGTAGTTCTGCTTGCACAAACCCTCGAGGGCTACCGTAATCTCGCATTCCTTGCGTCAAAAGCCTTTACGGAAGGGTTTTTGCACCGGCCGAGGATCGATATGGAGATTCTCGCCGAGCGAAGTTCCGGGCTCATCGGCCTGTCGGCGGGTTACGATGAGGTCGTCAGCCACTATTTGAACGACAAGAACGACGAGCTTGCGACCGAGACGGCGAAGACGTTCGAAGATATTTTTGGCAAAGGAAATTTCTTTCTTGAGATCCACGATCAGATCGAAACAAACGCCGTCGAAGCCACAAAGCGGATCGTTGAATTCTCGAAGCGTGTCGAGATCCCGTTGGTTGCGACGAACGATGTTCACTACCTCAATCGCGACGACGCGCGTGCTCGCCAGGCCTTGATCGCTCTTGCAGATGGCCGAACCTTGGGTGAGAATTCGCAGAGTTTGCTTGATGGATCGCTCCGATACCTGCGTTCCGCCGGGGAGATGTGGGAGATATTTGGCAGCGAGCTACCGGAATCTCTAACCAACACCGTCAAGATCGCGGAAATGTGCGATTTTGTGATGCCGCAGGGCGACAAACATCGGCAGCTGCCCAATTTTCCAATCCCGCCGGAATTCGGAACGATGTCTGAGGATGATTACCTCGTCAAGATCCTCAATGACGGTTTTGAGGATCGCAAACGGACCGAGTGGGATCCACTAAATCGCGACGGCCGGTTGAGGCACGGGCTGGACGAATATCGCGAACGGCTTGAGATCGAGATCTCGACGATCAAGCGAATGGGATTTCCCGGGTATTTCCTGATCGTCTGGGATTTTATCCGGTACGCCCGCGAACAGGAGATCCCGGTGGGTCCGGGCCGTGGTTCGGCTGCGGGCTCGCTGGCGGCTTATTGTATGCGGATCACGGACGTCGATCCGCTGCAGCACGAACTGCTTTTCGAGCGATTTCTTAACCCGGACCGAATTTCGATGCCGGATATCGATATCGATTTTTGCATACGCGGCCGCGGCCAGGTTATCGACTACGTTACCGAGTTGTACGGACGCGAGTCGGTGTGCCAGATCGTAACATTTGGAACTATGGCGTCGCGGGCTGCGATCAAGGACGTCGGGCGCGTGTTGAATATGCCGTACGGCGAGGTCGAAAAGATCGCAAAGATGATCCCGCCGCCGGTTCGCGGCCGAAACGTTAGCATCTCGCAGGCACTTAAGGAGGTTCCGGAGCTAAAGTCGGCGTTTGACACCGACGCGAAAGTAAAGGACCTCGTCGAACTTGCCTTGCGCATCGAAGGTTGTGCCCGGCATACGTCGGTTCACGCGGCGGGCGTCGTGATCAGCCCCAAACCATTGCACGAGCTCGTTCCGGTCAAGATCAACGATAAAGACGAATTCACCAGTCAGTATCCGATGAACGACCTCGAAAAGGTTGGGATGCTGAAGATGGATTTTCTCGGCCTGACGACGCTGACCGTGATTGCCGACTGTCTCGCTTCGATCACGGAAAAGCTCGGCGACACCATCGATTGGACCAAGATCCCAAATAATGAAGAAAAGACGATGCAGCTTTTCGCCGAGGGCCGAACCGAAGCTATATTCCAATTTGAATCTTCGGGAATGGCTGAGATGTGTCGCCGGCTTAAGCCGAAAGAGCTTGAGGATCTCTCGGCGTTGAATGCTCTGTATCGTCCGGGCCCGCTCGACGGCGGTATGATCGACGATTTTATTGATCGTCACCGCGGCATCAAGCCGGTCGAGTACATCGTGCCCGAAATGGAAACTATCCTCGGCAACACGTTCGGCGTGCTAGTTTATCAGGAACAGATCATGCAGCTTGCCCAAAAATTGGCGGGCTACAGCCTCGCTGAGGCGGATCTGATGCGGCGAGCGATGGGTAAAAAAGACATCGCGAAAATGGCTGAGCACGTTGAAAAATTCGTCACTGGGGCGGTTGCTCGGGGCATCAAGCAGAAAACCGCCAAAGAGATATTCGATCTGATGGCGAAGTTTGCCGACTATGGATTTAACCGCAGCCATTCGATGGCATATGCGGTGTTGGCGTTCCGGACGGCATATCTAAAGGCGCACTATCCGGCCCATTTCTATGCTTCTGTTCTGTCGCACGAAGCCCAAGACAGTGCCAAGGTCTACAAATACTCGACCGAATTGCGTTCGCTCGGACTGGCATTGCTGCCGCCCGATATCAACGAAAGCGACCTGGGATTTACGCCGGGCGACGGTGCGGTGCGTTATGGTCTGACGGCGATCAAGGGGATGGGGACGTCGAGTGTGCAGGCGATCGTCGAAGCTCGAAAGGCGGGCAAATTTACCTCGCTGTATGATTTTTGCTCGAAACTCGGTGCCGGTGCAGTCAATCGGCGGGGACTCGAGAGCCTGATCGCAGCGGGGGCGTTCGACTCGCTTATTCCGTTCGGGTCGTCGTCGGGTGAATGGCGTGCGCGTCTGACGGCGGCGATCGACGCGGCCT
>JAYVUD010000437.1:0-6494 GCA_043788335.1 Chloracidobacterium sp.
AATCGACGACCTACCCCGGCACGACAGACGAGATCCTGCAGCCGATGTTCGAGGAAATGGGCTTTGATCTCGACGACGATTTTCTGCTCGCATTTTCGCCGGAGCGCGTCGATCCGGGCAATCCGCAGTTTCAGACACACAACATCCCGAAGGTGGTCGGCGGCGTATCTGCCGATTCGACCGACATCGCGGCGATGCTCTACGGTCAGATCGTCGGTTCGGTCCATCCGGTCTCATCGGCCCGCGTCGCCGAGGCGGCAAAATTGTGGGAAAACACCTTTCGTGCGATCAACATCGGTATGGCGAACGAGATGGCCAAGCTCTGCAACGCGCTCAACATAGACACCTGGGAAGTGGTTGGGGCGGCGGCGACCAAGCCGTTCGGTTTTATGCCGTTCTATCCCGGCCCGGGTATCGGCGGACACTGTATCCCGCTCGACCCGCATTATCTGTCGTGGAAAGCCCGGCAGCACGGATTTGATTCGCAGTTTATCTCGCTCGCCGAACAGGTCAATTCGACGATGCCCAATTACGTCGTCGAACTGACGATGAACGCCCTCAACGACTTGAAAAAGGCCGTCAACGGTTCCAAGATCCTGATCCTCGGCGTCGCGTATAAAAAGGACATCGACGATATGCGCGAGTCGCCCGCCCTGTCGATCATCGACCTGCTGCGTGCCGACGGCGCGGACGTCTATTACCACGATCCGTTCGTCGAGGAGGTAACATTTGACCACGCCTACACGATCGGAGCCGGCGACCCGCTATTCAATCGGGAATTGACCGACGAACTCATCGCCGAGTCCGACTGCGTAATAATCTGCACCGAACATTCGAGCGTGGATTACCGCCGCGTCTGTGACCTGGCAAGATTAGTCGTCGATACACGAAACGCCCTATCTGCCGAGATCCGCGGAGTGAGCAAGGCGAGGGTGGTGAGGCTGTGACCTCCAGACATTGGCTCAGGCGTGCTCATAAACGACATTTGCTGGACGATACCCAAACAACGTCATTGTCACTACTGATATCGGAACTCACACCCAAACTAAACGCGTACATTCGCCGAACAAGTGAAACTGTAAGAAAGGAAAGAAAAACGCTTGACTGATTCAAAGATCAAAAATCAAAGTTCAAAGATCCTCTTGGTGGTCGGCGCCAGGCCAAATTTCATGAAGGTCGCTCCGATCTACGCCGAGATGCGGCGGCGGCCCGACCAGTTTGTCCCGATGATAGTGCACACCGGCCAACACTATGACGCGGCGATGTCGGATGCTTTTTTTGACGATCTCGGAATGCCGAAACCGGATGTTTATCTCGGCGTCGGGTCGGGCTCCCACGCGGTTCAGACGGCCAAGGTGATGACCGAATTTGAGCCGGTCGTCCTGCGGGAAAAGCCTGACTGGGTGTTGGTCGTCGGGGACGTGAATTCGACGCTCGCGTGCTCCCTCGTTTGCTCGAAACTCGGGATCAAGGTCGCGCACGTCGAGGCCGGCCTGCGTTCGCGGGACCGGACGATGCCCGAGGAGATCAACCGTATACTGACCGACGCGATCTCCGACCTGCTACTGACAACCTCGCAGGACGCGGACATCAACCTCGCTGGCGAGGGGATCGCGGCAGAGAAAATTCGTTTCGTCGGCAACGTTATGATCGATTCGTTATTCGATCAGCTAAAGGTTGCTGAAACGTCGGCCGTCCGCGACACGCTCGGCATTGAGGAGCACGGCTATGCCGTAATCACACTGCACCGTCCGTCAAACGTCGATGATCGCGACACGCTCGGCGGCATATTGGCATCACTCGCCGCTATCTCCGAAAGGCTACCGCTGATCTTCCCGGTACACCCGCGAACGCGGCAAAAGATCGACGCATTCGGTTTTGGGCCTCTGATCGCCGCCTCCGATATCCGATTGGTCGATCCGCTCGGATATATCGACTTTATGCGTCTATATAGCGGAGCAAGACTGGTTTTGACCGACTCAGGCGGCCTGCAGGAGGAAACGACCGCACTGCGGATACCGTGCGTCACACTTCGCGAAAATACCGAACGCCCGATCACGGTCGAAATGGGAACCAACGTGCTCGTCGGCACCGATCCGGAAACGATCAAAAAAGCGGCTTTTGACGTCCTCGACGGACATGCAAAGAGGACAGACGCCAGGATCCCGCCGCTCTGGGACGGCAAAGCCGCGGGCCGCATCTGCGACGAACTTTTGAAATAGATCGAACCGCTAAACACACGAAAGGCACGAAAAAGAGGATTTCCTTGTTTCGTGCCTTTCGTGTATTTCGTGGGCCAACCCAGCTACTCGCTTTTTCCCATCGGGTAGCCGGCGGATTTCCAGGCTTGGGTGCCGCCGAGCAGGGCGTAGGTTGACGGTATTTCTTTCTGGTTCAGGGCGAATGCCAGACCGGCACTCGTATGTTCGTTCGGTCAGGAACAGTAGATGATGAGCTTTTTGCCCTTTGGCACCCTGTCCATGAACTTATCCTGTTCGCCGAACGGGATATTTATCGCCCCGGCGATGTGCTCACCCTTAAATGCCGCCTCGGGCCGTGCATCGATTATCACCGCTTTGCCCGAATCGACGTCCTTTTTCGCATCTTCGATCTTGATGCGAGGGACGTCCGCATCGGATTTGAATTTCACGAATTCATCGACAGCTGCCTGTTGGCAATTTGCCTGAGCAAAAAAGGCTAACGTGAATAGCAGTAGTACCTTGACCATTATTTTTCTCCAAAAGCCGCGAGCACTTCGTCAGCGTGTTCCGCGACGCTGACCTTGTCAAATATTTTGACGATCTTGCCGTCCGCGATCAAAAAAGTCTTGCGGAGCGTGCCCATATATTTTTTGCCATACATGCTCTTTTCCGCCCAAACGCCGTATGCCTCGACTATCTCTTTTTCAGTGTCGGCGAGCAGATCGAACGGCAGTTGGTATTTGGAAATGAACTTCTGATGCGATTTTTCGCTGTCGATCGACACGCCTAACACCTTGATCCCCTTTGCCCTAAAGACGTCGTCCGCATCGCGAAATGAACATGCTTCTTTTGTGCAACCCGGCGTATCGTCCTTAGGATAAAAATACAACACCACGCGTTTCCCGGCAAAATCCGCCAGTTTCACGTCGCGACCTTCCTGATCTTTGGCACTAAAGTCCGGTGCCTTATCGCCTTCATTCAACATACGATCCAAATCACTCCGCCGTTAAATTTATTACCTTCCAATCTTGCCCGAACGGCTTGCCGATTGCAAGTTACTTCTGTTTGCCAAAATTCCACTTGATGCCGGTCGTCAGCAGAAAGTCGTTTTTCAACGACAAACCGAACGGATGATTGTTGTAACGGTCACCGATGGTAATATACCAGCCGATCCGTTTCGTGATGTCCGCCGAGAGCGAAGCGTCGACGATAAATCGGTATTTGCCCCCGCCTCGGACGTCCTGATAAAAAGTAAACGTCTTTTGGAATTTCAGGCGATCGGTAAACCGGTGCCTGAACACGGTCGCCCCGAGAGCCTCGGGCGTGTCGGTAAAAGCCCCAACCTGCCACGCCCGATTCCACGCAAGTCCCAACAGCAGGTCGAGTTCGGTGCGTTCGCTCTTGATCGTATGATGGCCAAACCCGCCGCCGATGACGGAGCGGAAATTGAGCTTTTTCGGCCGGTCGCGTTCGAAATCCCACGAGCCGAACGCGAACATCTTCGGGTTGAAATCGCGATCATACCTAAATCCGCCCCAAACCGCGTTCTGCGTGGTTCGCTGGGTGGAATTGCGGTTGCTGTTCCAGAGGCTGCGAACGTAAACAGTCAGCTTGTCGCTTGCGCCGGACTTTGACGCCCGAATACCGCTTGCCAATGTCGATGTCCGGCTGTTGCCGGATGTATAGCTGAACCCGACGTTCGCATTTCCTTCCCAACCGTCGGCAACGCCGAAAAATCGAGGCCCGCCGAAGAGTCGCGGCTTGGCCGTCGGTGCCGCTGCGAGCGGCGATCGCGGCGATACGACGGCATTGGCCGGCGACGGCTTTGCTGCGGGTGTGGCCGGTTGTGACTTCGCCGCCGCCGGTTTGGCCACGTTCGCATCCGCGGAACGCTCGCCGGAACCTGTCACATTAGACAACGGCCGCTCGAGATCGATCGCCTCGATGTACTCCATCGCGATCCTGATCCGGCCGGCGTATTGCGTCTCCAAAACAACGCTGTCGCGGTCGCGCGAGATCACTATCCCGGACAGGCGATCGCCGTTTTTCAGCGTGATCTCGTGTGCGGAAACGTCGAGGGCAGCAAATAACAGCACTATGAGCGGCAGCAGCCGTAAGATCGTTTTGTACATCGTATTATGAAAACACTCCGAAATGTATGCGTTCGCGGAGCCCGGATTACGGTGAAACGCAAGTTTATGATTTTATCACCATATATATCCGGTGTTTATAGTTTTTTGAGAATTTATAGAAACCGCCGGGTTTGACGCGGGGTCGCGCGGAATTATAGATTTGCTAAAGCCGAATGAAGATCTTGTCCGAAAAGAAAGCCATCGAAATGCTCGCCCGCGTCCGCTCGGATCTCTCTGCCGACATTCGTGGACAATACGAACACAGAGCAAAAAGCTGCCTGACCTGCGACACGGCGGGAGCCTGTTGCCTCGACGAGCATTTCGTCAATGTCAGGATCTCGCGGATCGAGGCCGTGGCGATCGGAAACATCATCAGGCGATCGCCGCCGGAACACCGTTTCGAGATCGCGGCGAAGATCGACTCTGCGATCGAACGTTACGGCCTGGACACGAACGAGACCGCGAACGACCGGACATTCGCGTGCCCGCTTTACGAAAAAGGCACCGGCTGCCTCGTCCATTCCGAGGCCAAACCGCTGCCGTGTATCCATCACGCCTGTTATGAAACGGCTGCCGACCTGCCGCCCGACGAATTACTCGACGCTGCCGAGGTGGCCGTCGACGAACTAAATCTTAGAGCCTATCGTTCGCCGCAGCCATTGCTGTCGCTGCCGGTCGCGATCAGGCGGTTTGGACGGATCGGTTGACCTGTTTGAGTTTGCCGCCCGCGATCGTGACCGGGGTCAATAAGATCAGAAAAATAAAGTGGTACCAGATCGGAAGATAATTCCAGGCGATGATCTCGACAGCGAGGCCGGCAAGGAGCAAAAGGACGCCCAAAATGAGCGGGGTTTTGGCGTTCTCATTGGCTACCAAAGCTGCCAGATACCCGGATAAAAACGAAATGACAACGCTTCGGACCAGATTGAGCAGTAGGATCGTAATGTCCGGCGAGAAGGGCTCCTTGTTGAACATCGCCCTTTCAAACAGATGCTGCTGGGCCCCGTACCATCCGACCGACTGAATTAGTACCTGGTCGCTCCCGACCCAGATAATGGACCAGATCACAAATCCCACGATCACTCCCAATATGATCTTTAACATATTGACCATTTCCCCCGATTTGATTTGAAATGTTGGTACGCGTTTCCCGCGTTCCGGGTGTGGGCAGATCACAGGACAATTAATTTTTAGCTCCCATTGTCGTGTGATTACCCAGAGAGCTTAGCGATGGTTTATCGCAAAGTCAACAAATCGCGGCCGATGAGTGCGGTTTTGACATCAATTCTGCTACTATCCGAAAATACAGTATTCGAGATAGGGTTTTGATGCATCAACTAAATAACAACCTTTCGGAGGGCCGAGTCCGCAGAGAACTAATCGCCGCTCTGCACGCGGTGGGGCGGGAACGGACGTTTGCCGACGGGCACGAGATCTTTGCCGAAGGGGACGATGCCGTCCTGCTGCCGATCGTTCTCTCAGGCCAGGTGAAAATGATCCATTTCCTGGAACCCGGCAGGGAGGTGATAATCGGGCTGTTCCGCGAGGGCGATTTTTTTGCAATCCCGCCGGTCATTGACGGCGGCCGTTACCCGGCCACCGCGATCACAATGGGACCGACCAAATTACTGCTGGTCGATCGAACCGATTTTCTTCGCGTCCTGAACAGTACGGCCGAATTTTCGTCTACGATGATGTCCCTGATGTGCGGGATAATGCGTGATAAGACGGCGACCATTCAAAATCTCGCATCGGCCTCGCCGGACCGCCGGATCGGAAATGTCTTACTGAAGCTCGTCAACGGCAACGCCGGCGATCTCCCATTCCTGATCACACTGCGTCGCGAAGATATCGCAAAAATGGCGGGCCTGACCACCGAGACCACCATTCGCGTAATTCGGCGGATGGCTGATCAGGGCCTCGTCCGGATCGATCGCGGCAAGATCTTTGTCGATGACGTTCGCGGCCTCAAGCAGCACGTGGGAAGCTGAATTCGCCCCGCTGAATACCGCCGACGAACTGCATCATCCGTTCGGCGATCGCGGCCGCCCGTAATTTAATAAAATCCGCGCGTTCTCCGCCAAAAAGCTCATCCGTCGTCTCGAAAAATATCTTCTGCCATCGTTCAAAATGTTCTGGCAACAATGGGGACTTTTCGTTC
>JAYVUD010000438.1:0-16339 GCA_043788335.1 Chloracidobacterium sp.
CTTCATCCGATATGCCTGGCCGGCGATCTCGACGACCGCACGTTTAGACATATGACCATCGCCGATAAACGTCACGACACCGAGCATGCCCTGACGGCCGGTCATCCCGACCTCGATGGATGCCCCGTCTTCGGTTTCGTAAAGCAGGCAGATGATCGCCGTTGTCGGAAAATAGACATACCGGCGCTTTTCGTCCATCTCCCACAGAACATCGTCGACCTCGAAATCGACAAGTTTCAACATCGGCTCGATTTTTGCAAATTCATGAGCGGGGAGCGAGTCAAGCAGGACATTACCGGTTTTGGCTTGAGTTTCGACCGGAGTTTCAGCTTTCTTTTTCATTCGGAGCTCTCGGAAATGTCATCTCGTAAACTATCAACCAGACAGAGCGGCAAGTCCGGTTAACGAAAGACTCTGCCGACGTATGGTTGGAACGTCAATAGTTTATCACATGGGACGGTGCGGTCGCGAACCACCGCACCGTCGTCTGGCAGTACGGTGCTCCGGGCCGTCTGTTTGCCATTCTCGACGAGTAGATAGAACACCTCCGGCCAATACCGGCGCAAGCGACACCCGGGCCGGTCGCCCCGAGAGCATCGGTGAAAGTAATTCGCTAGGTTGGGCGAGAATTGAAATGCTTAGAATAAATGTGGCGAAAGTTGCTAATAAAGTTTGTTCATTTCATTGGTCATATTTAGCGGCTTCAATAGTTACTCGGAGCAATATTTCAAGTTGTCGAACTCTTACATTTTCTGCTTCGAGAATTTTTCGCTACTTCGCTTTTGCAGTTTCTGACAATCGATTTGCATTGATAGAGACTGTCAAATATTGCACCAATTAATTTTGTACTCTATGTAAAAAACGTTGGATAACCTGCCCAATAAAACAATTCAGGTTCCGTAGAAATTTCGATTAAGTTATTGAAGACGAAATATTTGTGGCCTACAGTGCAACTGTGGGAAGTAGGTTCAAGTAAAGTCAAAACATATCTTTTTTTCTATTTTACCTTGTCAGCATAAATGAGACCGTTAAGCTCAACCAAATCATCTTTTCCAACTCGTTTCAATTTCAGATTAGACAGCTTAAAAATCATTTGCGTGTCGTTGTCGCCGACAATTTCAATTTGTCCGCCTTGGAGTCCGACATTTTTGTTGAAATCTTCATAAGTTGAGGAAAACCAATTACGTCTATAAACCGGCTTGGTTTTTTCGCTGTAAATTACCCAAGTCAATTCGGTGCTTTTCCAGACCTTTTGTTTGTTTGAAAAAATCGGCAAAATCACGCTTAATTTTCGCTCGCCTTCGGAAAAATCCGAGACTAATTCCAGATTAAAGGTGTCAACCGGATCTCCTTTTTTGGTGATAAGTTTGGCGATGAAATCAGTCCATTCATTCCCGAAAAACGGCGTTGATTGCTTAACTGAAAGATTGTTTTTACCGTTTAGGGTAATGTTAACAGGCTGAGTTTCAATAGTTTTCTCAAACTTCGCAAAGTTTCCTTCTAAACTACTTTCGGAAACACTTTTGCTTCCGCTTGAGCGTTCTTCGATTCGGCGAATAAACGAAATTTTGTTGGCTTTATCAAATTTACCCTTGAGTTTGTAAATCGTTTTGCCTTCCGCCGAACCGGAAACTTCAAACTTACCGTTTTTATCAACCAAACCTTTAAGAATTTTTATTTCATCGCCAACTTTTACATTTGCAATGATCGAGCTATCTGTTCTGACCTCGAATTCAGCCATAATTGTAATCGGCTGAGAAGAAAGATTGTAGAAAATTGCCCGATAATTTCCCGCATAATTTTGCCCGCAAACAAGTGTCGGGAAAATCAATAAAAATAAGAAAATGAATTTTTTCATACTAGTATTTGGATCAAATCTTGTTTAGTCAACCACCTTCCATTACCAATCGCAGAACTTTTTCGCAGAACTTTTGCAATAATCGGGTCAAAAAATTTTCAAAGCAAGTCTAACCTAACATTATTGATTCAAATTCAATCCCCGTTATCTGCGTTAATCTGCGGCTAAAATCAGTTGTTCTTTCCAACCTTTTCCACTTTCGGCTTGAATTTTTCCAAAAACGTTCCCCACTCGAGCGTTGAACTCGATGGAATTAAGACTTTGGTTTGATAGGTTTCAAAGCCTTTCGCCGAAATTGTCAGCAGATAATAACCATTTTTCGTTTGAACGGTTTCTGTTTGGCTCGTTTCAGCCCAATTTTCGATTGCCTGAAGTTCAATTTTTGCGTCAATCGCCGAACCATTTTTGATGCTTGAAGCGACGAAACCTTTCAAAGCTCATGTTCTCGATTGAGAAAAAATGGATACGCTCAAGATAAAAGTTGCAAAAATTGTTAATAAACAGTTGTTCATTTCTGTTATCTCCAATCAAAATTAAGCCGCCGCAAAAAGCGCCAATAATTGTTGGAATTGGTTATTTTGCTTTTCATCATTCGCAGCTAAATCCGCTTTGCCGATTTTTTTATAAATTGCCGACCGATTTTCAAATGCTTTATATGCAAATGCTAAAAACGCATCTTTTTTGATGGCTGCCGACAGATCTGTTTCGGCCCCGGCGAGATCTTGACTCAGCATTTTTGAATATCCGCGAACCGCCAGTATCGCTGCATTGGCCGGGTCTTTTTTCAGCAACTCTTCCAAAGTTTTCTTGGCCGCATCAGATTCTTTTTTATCGGTTGATTGCAGTTTCAGCATCACCGAAATCAGTTGAATATCCAGCGGCGGCGTGTTTTTATCGGTTTTGGTAACGTCGGGAGCATTTTTGATAAACGCACTTTCGGCAGGTGTCAGGTTGCCTTTGAAATTATAAGCACTCGCGAGTCTGGCACGTTGCAAAGACAACAGCTTGCCGGTCGGTGAAATCGCCGCCGCGAAATTCAGGTTGGAGAGATGCGATCTCATCGCGGCTTTGAGCGAAGCCAAATTGGCTGGGACGACTTTTCCTTTGTCGATCGTGATTTGGCGGACTGCCTCGCGAATCAGAAAAGCCTCGGTGTGTTTGTAGTTGCCAACCATATCAAAGGCTTCGACCATCGAGGCAACGGCGATCTCTTTTTTGAGCGAAATACCACTCGCTTTTCTCCATTTATCAACCAGCAGAATCGCCTCATCAACTTGTCCCAAGCCGATCTTGTAACGTAATTCCGCTGCCAGTATCTCGCCGTTCTTTAATCGGGTAAAATCTTCGATAAAACCCGCACCCGCACCTAAATAAACTGTATAAAGCGGTTCGAGTGTTTCAAAAGCAGCTCGCGTCGCTAAAAAATCAGCATTAGAATTTGTCACAACTTGAGCCTTTTCCAAATTGATCAAGGCTTCAATCTTTCTAATTTCAAATTCGGTATTTTTGAATCGGTATGCAAAACCTGAATCATCCTTTTTAGCGACTAAATTTGCGAAACCGATTTGATATGCCTGTTTCAGATCGCTAACCGCACCGTCCAAAACTTTGATAAATGTGTCTTCGTACGTCAGTTCAAATCTCGGTCGAGCTTCATCAAAAACCTTGTCCGAGCCGAAGATCATACCAGTTCTGGCTTGGTAGATCGCATTAAACCGCGAACTTCCTCGCCAATAATAAAGATTAGATAATTGTCCGGCGACGTCCTTATCGCTCTTATAGTTGTAATCATATGTAGCGATCAACGGATCGATCGCACTCAAAACAGCAGTATATTTCTGCTCATCGTAAAGTTTCTTAACTTCGCTTATCCCATTCGAATTTTGGGCGATAGCATTTGTAAATTGGACAGCAAGCAACATTGCTACTGCAATAAGGAATTTGGTTAATTTCATAATTTCGCGGGAGGGTTCTCAGATCTTAGCTTCAAATGTTAATTTCACGATCGGGCAGAGCCGATGATCATTTTTCGGCAACACGTTGTCCCGTCTCGTGCGGGCTCACTAACCAGGACCGCAATGCGTCCTGCTGTCGGTGAAATGCCTGTTCGGGTTTACCGGCTTTGGCCATCGGCAGTTTGAAGAATACCGAAAGCTGGTCCTGAATGCCGGACTCTCCACGTTGGGCGGCGAGGTCCAGGCAGCGGGCGATCTCGATCGCGAGCGGTGCGGCGAGGATCGAGTCTTTGCAGAGAAAGTTGATCTTGAGCTGCATCGGCTGGCCGAGAAACCCGTTGATGTCGATATTGTCCCACGCCTCTTTGTTATCCTTTCGCGGGCGGTAGTATCGGATGTCGACGAGATGGTCTTCGACCTCGTAGCCGAGGATGTCCTCGAGCAGCGAGCTTTTGGTTTTGATCTTGGAGGCAAGCGAATCTTCGTTCGAGAGCGCGAGACCGTCGCGATTGCCGAGAATATTGGTCGAGAACCAACCCTGCACCTTGAGGGCACGGGCCCGGAGTGCGGGGGCAATGACCGATTTGATAAACGTCTGGCCGGTCTTGCCGTCTTTGCCGGCGACGGGCACGCCTTGCATTTCGGCAAACTCGATCAGAGCAGGAATATCAGCCGCGACCGACGGGGTGAAATTACCGAACGGGACGCGTTCTGATATTGCGGCGTACGCGTAGAGCATCGCCGGAGCAATGTCGACGGAATTTTCGTCGAGGGCGGTTTCAAACGCGGCGACCGAATTGAATATCTCATTGCCCTCGGCCTGCAGTTTCTCGGTCGAGGCGAGATTGATGACGACCACCCGGCCGCATGTCGACCTAAACATGCGAATGTCGTCGACGATGCGAGCGACCGTTTCGCGATGGGTCAGCGGCCCGAGGCGGTTTGTGCCGTCGATATTCGAGAGAAACTTGTCATTTCCAGCCGCCGGCCACGGTTTTATCGCCCGCAGAGCGTCCTCAGCGGCCATAAACTGCTTATACGAAAGCACATCGTGCCCGGTCGCCGCGGCCGCGAGATGGTCGCCAAACAGGTCCCATCCGCCAAAAAGGATATCCGTATAATCGGCGAGGCCGTCGATGTTAAGCTCGGCGAGCGGCAATCCGTCCGTGCCGATGACGCCTTTTTTGAGCAGATCGATGCCGGCGACCATCGTTGTTCCGACCGCGCCGCCGAGTCCCACAACTGCAATTCCTAATGTTCGTTTTGTCATTGAAAAAACCTTAGTTTACAACTTTGGAGCGGTCTTCGCCAACGTAGTTCCAGGCGAACACATCGCCAAATAAGTCGCGCGGTTGCCCCTTTCGCGGGAAATCTCTAAACTCTGAATGTAATTTAAGTTCGCTGTGCCCCGCAGGACGGCAAAAAAGGAGAAAACGTGAACAAAATGAAATATTTAGCATTGCTGACGGTCGCCGTAACGCTCGGAATGACGGGCTGTAGCTTTTCCGTCGGAACGAACGCGACGACGGCTAACAATTCGAACGCGGCCAGCGCAAAGCCCGCTGCCAACGTCGCGACGTCGACGCCCGCACCGGCCGATTCAAAGGTTGACAGCAAGTCGACCGGGTCGATGGCGACCCCGACCGAAACCTACAAAACGGCCTATGAATATCGAAAGAACAAAGATATCGAAGGCCTGAAAAAAGTGATGTCTAAGGACATGATGGAATTTGTGACCGTGATGAGCAAGGACGAAGGGAAGACGCTCGACGACGCGCTGAAGGAACTCTGCGCGAAACCGCAAGCCGACAAGCCCGATGTCCGCAACGAAAAGATCGACGGCGACCATGCCACGATCGAGGTCAAGGACGAAAAGGGCGAGTGGGGCCCGCTCGATTTTGAAAAGGTGGGCAGCGAATGGAAAATGACCCTGCCTAAGGCGGACAAGAAACCCGAAAGCGGCCCGAAAAAACCGTAGTACGAATAGTTCAGATCATAAGAAAAAGGAACGTCCGGTTCGCCGGCCGTTCCTTTTTTCAGTATTTTCCGTTCGTTTAATCCACCGCCGTTATCTTAAGTGTGAAATCCACTCCGGCCGTTCCGGTAGCCCATATCAGCCAGTCGGTGTAGGTCATTTTGCGGTCGAGCGATGTTTGATTTGAGAAAAGCTCGGTTCCGGTCTCGTCGTCCGACGCGTCCCACTGCAAATTGAAACGGGCCTTGCCGTCGCCGGACGTGATCTTTACGATCACTCGCTGCCCCTCGTCGACGGTAAACTTGTACTTTGCACAGGCCCCGGCCTTGGCCGCAACGGTGATGCTGTCACTGCCGTCAGCAAACTTTAACTGCTTTGGGGCACATTGAGCATTGGCCCCGGCGTTTAAACACACAACGATGAGCCCCGCAAACAGGGCCGCAAAGATCGATCTTTTCATATATTCTCGAACCATTCTTCTGATTTTTATCACATCATCTTACCTAATTTTAGATCAGGGACGAAACATAGATGTGTGTTCACCCGCCGTGGGCTGTCCGCTGATTTACAAAATTTATCAAAAGTAACCATCCGCAACGATCACGTTGGGTACCATCGTGGAAATCGTTTCAGCGAGTCGTTATTAGATCGCGCGGTGAGGGCGGCGGCGGTGATGACAAAGATTGACATTGATCGTTATTGTCAATATCATTTTCGAAAAGGAGAATTGCACGAATATGAACGTATCTTTGACCCCCGAACTCGAGAAAATGGTGAATGACAAGGTTAGATCAGGCCGCTATAATTCGGCCAGCGAGGTCGTCCGCGAAGGCCTACGCCTGCTCCAGGACCACGACGAACTAAAACGCATCCGCCAGGACGAACTGCGGAGGGAAATAATGCTCAGGGTTGAGCAGATCAGGAATGGGGAATCTCGGTCGTTTGATTCTGCGGAGGAATTTGGCGAAGAGATCATTAGAAAAGGTCTGGAGCGGATCGAGGGGGCAAAGTGATGGGAAGATTCACAGTTTCCGAATTTGCCTATTCGGATTTGGAGGACCTTTTTCGTTATTTGGCCGAAGTCAACCCGGACGCCGCTGTACGGTTTGTCGGCGATATGATGAAAAGGTTCGATCTGGTCGCCCACAATCCAAGAATGGGTGTCGCCAAAGACAGTATCATCGTTGGCCTACGGCTGTTTCCATAAAAAAATTACAATATCTTCTACTTTCCGACCGAACACGGCGTAGAAGTCTACCGCGTTTTACACAGTTCGCGCGATACTATTCAGGTATTTGAACGTACAATAGACGAGTCCCAATAAATATATGACGCAAGCACAACCATCATCGACACTTTCGGAAGCGATCCGAAAGCATAAAGAGTTTCTGTTTCCGGCGGTTGCCACCTACTATCAGGAGCCGTTGGCTCTGGTCAAAGGCGAGGGCGAGTACGTCTGGGATGACCAGGGTAACCGGTATCTCGATTGTTTTGGCGGTGTGCTGACGGTCAGCGTCGGCCACGCCAATCCGCGGATCAACGAGGCCGTGCTCGAGCAAAACAAGACGATCCAGCATACGTCCGCGCTATACGCCAATCCGAACCAGTCGAATCTGGCCGAAAAACTCGCCGAGATCACGCCGGGTAATTTGAAGAAATCTTTCTTTACCTCGAGCGGCACCGAGGCGGACGACACCGCACAGATGGCGGCAAAGATCGCGACGGGCCGGCACGAGGTGGTCGTGCTGCGGCATAGCTATTCCGGGCGTTCGGCGACGGCATTGTCCTCGACGGGACACTCGACGTGGCGTCCGCTGCCGGCACAGGTTGCGGGCATCGTGCACGCTCCGGCACCGTATTGCTATCGTTGTCCGTTCAAGCTCGAGTATCCGTCTTGCGGTGTCGCTTGTGCACAGGACATCGAGGAGCTGATCCAGACGACGACGACCGGCGAGATCGCGGCGTTTATGGCTGAGCCGATCCTCGGCGTTGGCGGGTTTATCGTGCCGCCGCCCGAGTATTTTCAGATCGCCTACGACATTGCCCGCAGGCACGGCGGCCTGTGCATCGCCGACGAGGTCCAGACCGGTTGGGGCCGCACGGGCGACAAATGGTTCGGCATCGAGCACTGGAATGTCGAGCCCGACATCATCACGTCTGCCAAGGGAATGGCCAACGGGGTGCCCATAGGCTGGACGATCGCCACACCCGAGGTTGCGGACAAATTCCCGGGGCTGACATTTGCCACATTTGGCGGCAATCCGGTCTCGACCGCCGCCGCTCTCGCCGTCATTAAAATGATCGAGGACGACGATCTGCGGACAAACTGCCGCGTCGTCGGCGACTATCTACGCGAGCAGCTTGAGGGTCTCAAGGAAAAGTATCCCGTCATCGGCGATGTCCGCGGCATGGGCCTGATGCAGGGCCTCGAACTCGTCAAGGACCGCACGACCAAGGAACCGGCACCGCAATCCGTGCTCACCGTTTTCGAAGAGACTAAACGCCAGGGCGTCCTCATCGGCAAAGGCGGCCTCTTCGGCAATGTCATCCGCACGGGGATGATGCTCAACTCGACGAAAGACAATGTCGATGAACTGGTAAGGGCACTCGATGCGGGATTTGCACTTTGCTAGTCGACAACGTCTTAGTTTAGACCCCGGAGATATTCGGGAACATTTGTATCGGATCGAGTGAAAAAGGGCTGTATGGACAGTTCTGATATTCCTTCGGTTGCCCTTGCGTTTTTTATCATGGCAGTTCTGATCGTTTTCGCAGCCGTTTTTTCAAAGGCGTACAGAAACTGGAAAGATTATTAAAATGAAGATCTTGCTGCTCGCGACCGGTATTTTCCTCGTAGTTTTATGCACATCGGTTTTTGGGCAAGGTGTGCCCGAGCGATCGATCGATGATCTTGTCCTGAGGGAGATGCGGTCTCAATCGGTGCCCGGACTGTCAATCGCGGTTGTGCGGGCGGGGCAGTTGATACTTGCAAAAGGGTATGGCAACGCGAATGTCGAACTGAACGCTCAGGCTTCGGCCGACACCATTTACCAAACCGCTTCGGTCGGAAAACAATTTACGGCGGCTGCGATACTCTTGCTGGTTCAGGACGGAAAGCTCAGTCTGAACGACAAGGTCGCAAAGTACATTTCGGGTGTGCCTCAAAAATGGGGCGACATGACCATCAGACATTTACTTAATCACACGTCAGGGCTTCCCGAGGACTTTAGCGACGCCGATTATCGCCGGGATCTGACCGATCCGCAGATCCTCGCCAAGTTACTTTCGCGATCGCTCACAACTTCGCCGGGCGAGAAGTTCAAATACAGTAATTTGGGCTATAAGCTGCTCGGATTTATCATCGGCAAGATCAGCGGACGGTTTTACGGCGATTTCCTGCGGGAACGTATATTTCGCCCCGCAGGGATGACGACGGCCAGCGTGATCAGTGAATCGGACATCGTACCAAATCGAGCGTCGGGCTATCGTTTGGTGAACGGGGAATTGAAGAATCAAGAGTGGGTTTCGCAATCGATGAATACCACCGCGGACGGCTCGATCTATTTGACCGTCAGAGACATGGCCAAATGGGACGCGGCCCTTTATGGTGATAAATTGCTTTCCGCGGCGAGCCGAAATGCTATGTGGTCACCGGCGATATTGAACGATGGCTCAACAAATCCTTACGGTTTCGGATGGGAGATCGGCAATGCGAGCGGCCATAGACTCGTTCAGCACACCGGCGAATGGCAGGGATTCAGCACCTTCATCGTTCGGTATCTGGACGACAAACTTACGGTGATCGTCCTGACGAATCTGGCGGATGCCGATGCCGAAGCAATTGCACATAAAGTGGCCGGTGCGATAGAACCGGGACTGGGGGAAAGGGGCAACTAGGAATGTAAATGAAAGTGAGCGTGTGACGTTCGAGGTTAATTGCTATCAAAACTGTACCATGAGCCGAACGTAATGTGAGGAAATAAAATTATGAGATCGAAAAGTTTTCTGTTTTTGTCGCTATGTGCTGTGATTCTGTTTGCATCTTTTACCGTTTCGGCGCAGACCAACCGGGAGTTTATCCAGGGGAAGTGGCGGCTCGACGGGCAACTTCCGGGGAAGAACGGCAAGCCCGGGATGTCGTGGTTTCAGGAATGGATCTTCGGCGACGGGACATTTTCCGAGAGCGGTTACCCGCCGCTTTTTCAAAAGGGCAAGTTCCGTGTGCTGAAGGACGAGGACAATGTATTAACGCTCGAACTCTATGAGCAAAGCGGAAACTTTGGAACAAAAAATTCGAATTTGGTCATCGTGGTCGACCAAAATGAGGCTTCGCTCAAGATAGGCCAGAACGCGGGGTTCAAAAAGAAGAAGTAGGATCAACTGGATCGCTATCATGACCGAAACGACGAATGTTGCTGCCATGTCAGAAGGCGATTTCGAAAAATCCCCGGCAGTTGGCAGATAGCCACGCATTTTGGGACGGGTTGATCGTGATCTGTAGAGGGTTTAATGCACCCTACATTTGGAAACAATCACAGCGATAGGCAAATGTATGATGCCGTCGATCCGACATCCTTAGAAGGCAAAAGCTGTGACGCGTTTGTTGTAGTAGATACCCGAAGAATGGATTCGAAACTGGCCTTGACTGTCTTGTTCGATCCCGTATTGGACCAATTTTGTCCCACCTTTTTCAAATTTGAGCACGCACAACACCCGCGCCGCTGCCTTACTTGAAAAGATCCCGCCTGCGTCTTCCCACGTGCGGATCTCATAGCCGAGAAATTTGCCGTTCTCGTCGGATGTCTTGGCGTGTGATGCCCGGTAATCGTCGATCTTGTATTCCGCTTTGTACGCATCGTCGGTAAAGTTTTGCCAGGCGTCGTCGAGATTGCCGTTAGTGATCGCCGCAAAATAGGGCTCGATGACGGTTGCGGTTGCCGTCGCTTGCGTGGCGGACGTTACACGGTAACGCCAGACCATCACACCGGCGAGGCCCGCGAATACCAAAAAGCACACGAGGATGATCAATTTGCTCTTCATTTTCGTTTTTCTAGATCAGCGTCCGCCTATGGCTGCTGCATTTCGAGCGCCCAGCGGTTGCCGGTCGGCGGCGGTAAGGTTTCGATGCCGCAGTAGGCTTTCCAAGCTTCAAGAAATGATTTCGAGGGCATTTCTCTCAGTTTTCCGATGACCTCTATCTCCTTGCCTTTATTATCTTTGGACTTAGTGAGCAATTCTTCGTAGCCGCCATTGCTATAATTTGCCCCGACTATCATAACCTCACCGCCCGTGCCGAGATCCGCCATCACGGTCGCAAAGTCGGTGTTTTCCTTATTTTTGCACTGTGACGGCCCGTCGCTGATCTGTTTTGCCCGCAGGCGAACGTATCCGGTCTCTTTGGCGCCGTTTCCGGCGAGTTGGGCGTACTTGGTCTTGCTGTCCGCAAATGTTTGGTTATCGATAACGGGTAGATTGGCTATCTCTTTCGTTCGATTTCGCTCGCCGATGATGCCGAATATCCCTACCGCCCCGCAGACAACAAAAACCGGCACAACAAACCACGCGACTGGCTTCCACGCGTCTTCCGCCTCAGGGCCGGTGCTCTTGAGACCGAGAACGTACCAGGCAAATAGCCGCAGCACCACAAACGATCCGCCAAAGGCCAGCATTATCACAAAGACTCGCGAATCGTAATTATGCTCCGAGCGTAATAATACAAAAAGCCGAATATCACGAGCAGGATCGCATCGATAAAGATGTAGCTCGGATGCGTCCGGCAAATGCGGTATTTTGTTTGCCAAAAACCACCGATATTCATCGTTGATGAAATGTCGGTCTTTATTTTCGGCGAAAAGATCTGCCACAGCGACCACGCGAGCAACAGCAAGCCGAGCAGAAACCACACCCAGTTACCAATGCCTTTCAATGACATTTCACCAAATGTGCCGGGCTTGATCGTATTTGTGACGGCCAAAATGAACGACGTCGTACCCCACACCGCGATGATCTCAGCGATAAATATCTGGACGATGCTCGGCACTTTCAGCAAAGCACTAGTTGTTTCTTTTACCAATTTGACGGTCTCCTAAAACGGAAAGTGACGAATGAATTCCGAGAATTTTAGGGCTCTCTGACAGTCACTGTCAACCCGCCGGTCGCTCCCCGTCGAAATGGTGTTCGACGAAGTACGATATTATTTGGCGACAAGCGAACTTTCAGCGATACTGTTTATTACAGGCTCGATGCAGGCCGTTCTCTCTGTTAGAGATCGATAGAGACTTGTAAATTGGACGGGATCTTCCGCTCTTTACCAATGAAACAAAACTGGTTAAAAACTGACTCACCGCAAGAACGATCGCCGATCTGGTGGTTTCGCTGGGTGCCGGTATCCGTTTTTTCAATCGTGATCCTGTATTTTCTGATCGTGTTCGGAAGCGTTGCTCTCGTGCCGGTGCTGGCGTCATTCGCCCTTGCTTATCTGCTCAACCCGATCGTCGATCAGGTCGGACGTCTCGGCCTGTCACGTACCATATCGGCGGTTGGGGCCATTCTTCTGGTGACCGTCGTCATCGGCACGTTCCTAGCCTATGTCCTTCCTGACCTTTGGGCAGAAAGTTCTAAGGCCGGGGCCACGCTCGGAGAAAAGTTTACGCCGGAAAATGCCGCACAGCAGAGGGAATTTCTCCGGCGGTATTCGCCTGCTCTCGAAAAAGTAGCGGGTGAGCAGATAGAAAAATTCCTGAGCAAGCCCGTCGATTTCTACAACGAAAACGTTGCGGCTGCACCAGTGAGCGAAGCGGGCACCGCCAAACCTGCTGCCGGGTCGGCGATCATGACGATCTTGAGTTCGTCGTTCGATCTCGTTTTGATACCGTTTTTCGTATTCTACATACTCATAGACTTTCCAGTTTGGCGCGTGTCGCTCGAGGGTCTGATCCCCCCGCGTTTTCGTGATCCGTTCGCCCTGCTTTTCGACGAATCGGGCCGCATTCTCGAGTCGTATGTCCGCGGTCAGATGCTGATCGGCTCGATCATGGCGGTGTGCTATGGCGTCGGCTTTTGGTTCCTGGGCGTTCCGGCGTGGGCGGGAATCGCCCTCATCGCCGGCTTGTTAAACGCCGTGCCGTACGTCGGGACGATCTCAGGAATTATTCTCGCCTGCGGCTTTAGTTTTGCGGAAGACAGCAGTTGGGGGCATATCGCTGCCATCCTGGGTGTGTTCGCCGCCGTGCAAACTTTCGAAGGTTACTATCTGACGCCTCGGATAATGAGCAATCGCCTGAACCTTCATCCGATGGCTGTCTTTCTAGGGTTGCTCATCGGCGGTAAGCTTTTCGGACTGCTGGGCATCGTGCTCGCCATCCCGACGATCGCGATCGCCAAGGTGTTCTTCAAATTTCTTCGCGAACTTTACCAAGCCTCTCATTTCTACCACGTCGGCGAGCTGCATCCAATGGACGTGCCGAGTGAAAAGTTAGAAGACCGGATCGCAAACGCCGCCGACACGGTGCTCGCGGAACAGGTACAGAAAGATGTGGACGATGCGGAAGCAAAAGATGTATCTTTGGGAACGAGAACGTAAAAAGCCTTTGACCGTGGGGCCGCCCAGCCGCAGGAAAGCCCGAACCGGCTGAAGCCAACGGAATAGAAAGGGACGTTAACCGCCCTCCGAGGTTATTCGTCGACCCGTCCACGCCGTAAACAGCGTGCCTATGTGCCGCGTAAGCGCGGAAAGACGGCTCAAGCCGCCGATCGAGAAAGTAGAAGGGATGCTGAAGGCATCGGATTTCTTTTGAAATGCTAGAAACGCTGGTCGGGCAATAGATCTGATCGAACGTGACAAAACCATCTTGATGTGGAGCTTTCACATTGCAGGGGATCACGATGAAGAATTTTACGAGAACAACGGTTAGTCTGTCGGCAATTTTCGTGATGATCTTGGTTTTTTCGGCGGTCGAGACGCGTGGTGGCATACGGGCGACCGGGGAATATTCGGGGATAGTTGTCTTTGACCGATGGGACACTTGTTATCTCTATAGCTCGACGTACCTCATGTATATTTCCGAGAAGCGAAAGGAGCTTCTCAGGCCATATGTCGGAAGATCGATCCGCATCAACGCTACCGAGGTGTTCCAACCTGTCAATCCGGGAGACGGATTAATTACGGAGTTCCAGTTTTTAGGTTATGCCCCCATCTCTGAAAGGCTCCCGGGTGTGAAAGGACTAAAACTTACGCTGAGAAAGGAACGGTTTGCAGGCAATTCGCTCAGGTTTATTATTGAGATCGAAAATGAAAATCGTTTCGGCGTGGCTCTATTGAAATCTGAGATCGCTCCTACGGTATTTGGACGAACGCTTGGCGATCCGGAATCACCTTCTGACGGTGACTCGGAGGCGAAGATCACTCGATGTAATTTTGGGTCTCATTGCGGATATTTCGGACTCTCATACGGGCCCGATGGTCAACTGGCCTCGGACAGTTACTCAGTGGATCTCGACCGCAGTTTCAAGCAGGACCCTTACATAACTTATCTTGCCGGCGGACAAAAGATTGACTTTAATTTCTATGTTCGGGTTTCAAAGGGAGACTATGATCTGATCGTCGGATACGGCGGCGGCGTCCACGAGGGTAGAAGCGTCGCAAGTAATATCCTTTCATTTACCACTGACGTAATAGGTAACGCAAGAGGGGCTTCTGAACTCTTTTGGGAACCAGTGTCTGATAGAGATATGAGACCAAGTTTATTAAGTATGATTTATGGGGACTATCTTTCGTCTGGTTCCACTGCTTTCTCAAGCAGTCGATGAAAAATACCGCTCAAAAACGGCCTGGGTCTTTATTGCGGTTGGTAACGGTCCGGCGGATATTTTAATCGCGGACCGCCCCGTTGCGTTGAACGGGAATGAGATCAATTCCGGGGCAGATACGGTCATTGATGCGAGCGGGCGGCAGGTGATGCCCGGCAGGGTCGATCGACGTGACAAATATTGAGCTGCGGCACACGCGGGATGCATTCGGAGGACGATTTTTTTACGTGCACGCCGGCATGACGAATAGTTCTGCTATAACCGCTTGAAAACGTGGTAAGGTTTTCGTATTGAGGTGTGAATATGACATATTCGCTTACATTAGAAATACCGGAAAAGACTTACCGGACCTTAGCTGAAAGGGCATCTAAAAAGGGTAAGCAGATCGAAGAGATCGCCGTCGAGAAATTGGCGGTCCCTTCGCCGGAGGATATTCCCGATCCGCTTGATAAGTATATCGGAGCTTTCAGTAGCGGTATCGGCGATGGAGGATTAAATCACGACAGGTATATTGGCGAGAATTAATTGCGTGAAATGCGTGGCGAGACGGAATGAACAAGATCTTTGTCGATACCTCGGGCTGGGCGAATTTCTTCGACACAGATGAGCCGTTTCATCGCTTGACGCGGACCATCTACGAAAATGCCCGTGAGAATGGCATCACTCTCGTCACGACCAATTATGTGATAGCAGAATTGGCGTCATTTCTTACGAATCCTTTTCGCATTTCCCGACCTCGCATAATTGAATACATTGACGTTGTCAAACGATCGCCATCCGTTGATCTGGTGCACATTGACGGCGAATTAGACGATCAAGCAAGGCAACTGTTCTCGGAAAGAGTCGATAAGAACTGGAGCCTCGTCGATTGCTCCAGTTTCGTCGTAATGCAGAATGAACGGATTACCGAATCGCTCACGACCGATCATCATTTTGAACAGGCTGGGTTTGTTCGATTGTTGAAATAGCGGAAGTTCGGTTTATTTCGGATCCTCGACCGCTAATGACGCGGGCGTGCCTAGCTCGAATCCGAACTCAAGATGAAACGCGACGTGCTCTGGTGTCAAATACGCCGCCTCGGGCGACAAACGCTCAACGATCGGCATGGGCGTCGCCGGCGACCCCGCCTACGGCAACGACAGCCCCCTCTACGGCGCCATGGGCTTCGTCCGCAAATCCGAGAAGAAGTCCGGCCTGACGCGGAAGAAGAAGCCGACGGAATAGGAACGGTTATCTGCGGCTACGCCGTCGCTCCTAACGGGCGGCATAGCCGCGTAGATCATTTATTTAGACTAACGGAAAAGCGTCAGGTTTTCCGCAAATCCATGGGCAAGCCCGTCGAAAGGGAGGTAATTTTATGAGAATTAATTTTGTGCATCTACGCGAACCTGCTGCAAATGGCGGCTATATCGATTTTGCTGTATTCGATGCCAACGCAACTACAGGCAGAGACGAGGATCGCGACATCTTGCTCAGTGATCTCACGATGAAAGCAAGGTTGGGAATGCAATTGAAGGTCGATGTATCCGCCTTAGCCTATTCCGAACATGGACAGATTAGGTTTTATGGCGATAAGACTGTCGTTGACTACCTTAAGAATGGTGGCGTTCCAGGGTGGACCCATTACATGGATGTTTAAGCGTTAATTATGGAGGAGAGATGAAAAGAGTTTTATTAATCATGATTGTGCTTCTGACTTCTGGAGCATACGTTCAAGGACAAGTTAAGCCGAAGCCGAAAGCG
>JAYVUD010000439.1:0-28797 GCA_043788335.1 Chloracidobacterium sp.
CCGAACTATTCTTAATGCGATCCCGTCTGTTGGAGATCACCTCCACCCTCGGCGTGTTTGCACAGTGTAGGGCCGATAATTCGGATACCATACCGCTCGAGACCGATGTCCGCGAGCAGTTTGAGGAATCCGCGAACAAACTCTTGGAAACAGCTCGGAGTTTTGAAAAGCTGATCCGCCGGGCATCGAGTCTGGCGATCGGCGGAACGTCGTTTGCCACGGCGGGCATTCAAATGTGCGGTGTTACAGCATCCACCTATAGGGCGCCGGTAATGCGGTACGCCGGAGGGTCACCGAGATGACTAGCGTTAATTTTTCTCCGATGGAGATCGGGCGGCGGGCCCTGGCGGCGAACCAGGCCGGTATAGATGTCACCGGTAACAACATCGCAAATATCAACACGCCCGGCTACACCCGACGACGGGTTCAACTTGCCGAATCGGCAAGAATGAACGTCACGGGTTATACGATCGGTTCAGGCGTGACGATCACCGGGATCCAGTCGTTTCGGGATAATTTTATTCAATCAAGGATCCAGACAGAGACCGGCATCGCCGGCCGTCTGAATGCCGAACGCGAATCGCTGTCACCGGTCGAGGTGGCACTGCAGGGAAGCGACAACGGCGGATTGCAGAATGCTCTTAACAGTTTTTTTGGTTCGTTCCGCGATCTCGACGCGAACCCTAATTCGGTTCCGCTCCGTTCGATGGTAGCTCAAAAAGGCGTTAATTTGGCTGACGCATTTCAGTCAACGCGAAACCGTCTGGACGAGCTCCAGCAGGGAATAGACGGGCGCATCCAGTCGACGGTCGTGGACGTTAACGCTCTATCGCTGAAGGTCGCCCACCTTAACGAACAGATCCGGTCGGCGGTGGGAGCAGGCGGTGACGCCGGCAACCTCATGGATCAACGCAGCGAAGCGGTCAATAAGTTGTCTGAGCTAACCGGGGCAAGATCTGCGGACAATGGTGACGGCACTGTAACGATCACGATCGGCGAAGGGCGTCCGCTGGTCGCTGCCGAACGGGCGTTTACGCTTGAGGCAGCAAGCACGCCGCCATCGGGCCTGTCGACGATAACGCTCGACGGTCAACCGGCGGCTTTCAATGAGGGTGCAATTCGCGGTTTTCAGAACGCCATTACTGAGGTCTCAGGCCAGATATCAAATTTGGACGGACTGGCGGCCGCGGTGGTACAGCGGGTCAACGTCCTCCACACGTCGGGAACCGACCTCGACGGCAACCCGGGCACAAATTTCTTTAACAATGCGGTTGCGGTCACGGCCGCGAACATCTCAGTCAATCCGGCGATTCGAGCAAACTCTCGGCTTGTTGTCGCGTCGCCCGTCGCCCAACCGGGAACTAACGGAACCATCGCCGGCCAGATCGCAAGTTTATTGAGCGATCCGGCAAATGCAGTCGGGACTCACACCGGATCGTTCACAACCATTTTTGGCTCAATGCTGGGGGGACTCGGCGAGCATATCAACACCGTCGATAACGGGCTCCAGACACAGTCGGCGATCATCGCTCAGGCGACCGCTCAACGCGATTCAATATCCGGTGTGTCACTCGACGAAGAGGCGTTGAATCTAATGCAATATCAGAAGGCGTTTGAAGCAGCATCCCGATTTATCAAGATCGCGGACGAAATGACGCAGATGATCCTCTCCCTGGGGCAGTAATCCGGTATAGGCGGAATACCTATTATGAATTTTCGAGTATCAGAAACTACTGCAAGTTCCAATTTCATCTCGCGGGTTAACAGCCAGCGATCGCGGCTAAATACGCTGCAGGAGCAACTGGCTAGCGGCAAGCGGATCAATCGGCCGTCGGATGACCCGAGCGGGGCCGAAGCTGTCATTGATCTGCAGACTTCGCAAAAAGAGATCGGACAATTTCAGCGAAGTGCCCAGTCAGCAAGTGAAAAGCTAACGGCAGCGGATGATGCATTAAACGGATTTTTGACGATGCTCGAGCGGGTCCAAACGCTGAACGCGCAAGGATTGAGCGATACCGGAACCCAGCAGACTCGAGATTACGTCGCAACGGAACTCAGTACCATGCAAGCCCGGTTTCTGCGAACCGCCAACTTGAAGAACGGTGATGACTATCTCTTTGGCGGAACCCGACAGAACGCACCGCCATTTGACCCGGCCACAGGCTTGCCGTCAGCAACGCCGTCAACCGCCCAGCATATGCAGATCGAACCGGGGGCGAATGCCATTGCGGTAGGCGTCACGGCTGAGTCATTCTTTTCGGACGCCACGTCAAACATTTTTACCGACCTGACAACCGCGATCGCCGCGCTCCACGGAACAGGTGATGCCGCTGCCGACCGGTTGACGCTCGAAAATACTATGACGCGGCTCGGCGTATACCGCGATCTCGCTAACACCGCACAGGCTACGGTCGGCGTCAATATGAACGTGACGGAGATCGCTATGGAAAATCTGGGTAGCAATTCCCTGACCATCCAAGAACGGATATCTACCGTCGAGGACGCCGATTTTGCCAAGACGGCAGTCGACCTTTCCGACACGCAACGTGGCCTCGACGCTACACTTCAGGTGATCGCAAAGGGCCGCCGCTCGCTATTCGATTTTCTCGGATAGCTATCTTCAACAATGAATTTCAAATCGGTCCGACCTGGCTTTTGAAATTCCATCTTCAGAGAAATATGCCAATGATCAAGATCCAGAATAAAGAGTTTGACTACGATGAGGACGAAATCATCAATTTCACCGAAGGTCTGATAGGACTGCCGGAAATTCGCCGGGCGGTATTGGTTTCGATCTCCGGGTTTGAGCCGTTTTATTGGCTGGCATCGCTCGAGGATGAAGCCAATCGGTTTATTGTCGTCGACCCTCATCTCATTTTCGACGGATATGAACCCGTGGCTGCAAGCGCCCCACCGGTCCCGGTGCGACGGACGTTGTCGATCGTTAAAATATCATCGGATTGGCAAAAGACGACGGTAAATCTCCGGGCCCCGATCTTTATCGATCAGAGCTCGAAACGCGGTTCGCAATGCGTGTTGACCGATACTGATTACAGCTTAACGACATCGTTCCCGTATACTTAAAAATTATGCTGGTTCTATCACGCCGTGTTGGCCAAAAGATCGTCATTGGTAATGAGATATTCATCGAAGTTCTCGCCGTGAGCGGTGAGGGAGTTCGCTTGGGCGTTACCGCTCCGCACGAAACGTCGGTTCATCGACATGAGGTTTTTGTCGAGATCCAACAGGCCAATATGGATGCCGAGATCGTGGCCGACAGTGTCGCAAAGAATGCCCTCGAGAATCTTTCAGCTCTGGTCCGCACTAATAAGAAGCCATGAAACGGTTCGACTGGACAATATTCTTAGGGGTCGGCCTCGGCGTTACGGCGATCGTTGCGGGAGCGTGGTTCGAAGACCTGAATATTGGCTTTCTGTGGCACCCGACCGCATTTCTCATCGTTTGCGTCGGCACGCTCGGTGCCGTGATCGTCAGGCGCGGCATAGCGGGCGTCACAAACGCCGTCAACGCCGTCTGGCAGTTGCGTTCGATCGACGACAGCGGCGAGGCTCACCGCACGGAATTGGCCCGGCTCGCGTGGCTCTCGCGGACCGCTCAAAAGAACGGCGTCAAAGAATATGAGAATTATGCCGACAATTCGCCTGACGCGCTGATCGCCCAAGGATTGATCCTGGTCGCCGACTGCGCCGATCAGCACAGGATGGATGAGGTTCTGACGCGACAGCTCAACTACGAGAACGCGGCAGGGTTGCAGGACGTATCAACGCTGGAGGCCGCCGGCGGATTTGCCCCCACGTTCGGTATTCTTGGAGCGGTACTCGGCCTAATAAGCGTATTGAGGGTTCTCGATCGGCCGGACGCTCTCGGCGCCGGCATAGCAACCGCGTTCGTCGCAACTATTTACGGTTTAAGCCTTGCAAATCTTCTCTTACTGCCGCTGGCGGCTCGTCTCCGGTCGCGGCACGACGAACTTATGCGGCGTCGTGAGGAACTGAGCATCGTTCTCCTTTCGATGGGAACCAAGGAAAGTCCGCGAGCAATAATCAACCAGTTCAACCTTCCTAAGTGAAATATAGAGCTGACAATACTCTGGTCGACAATGAGAGCCGCCACCGTGACCGTTGGCTGATCTCGTATGCGGACCTGATGACGCTGCTACTGGCCCTCTTTATCGTGATGTACGCCGCCAGCGACCGCGAAAGGGCAAGGCAGATCGCTCAGAGTTTTTCGGCTCAAAATATGGTCGGCCTCGGCATTCTCCCAGGCAGCGACTCGAAGGAGGCCGAACGTGCCAAGGTCGAAAAGATATTGATGGACAACCCCGTTCTCTCGTCCAAGCTCAAGATTCGCCAGGGAAGCTCCGGTTTGATCGTTTCGTTGTCCGAAGCCGGATTTTTTGGCTCGGGCGAAGCATCACTGAATCCCGAATCCGCCACAGCTATAGACACACTCGCCGACTCGCTGAAAGGGCTCACAGTCCAAATCCGGGTCGAGGGACATACGGACGCGACGCCGATCTCCACCGGGAAATTTCCGTCAAATTGGGAACTCTCGACCGCACGCGCCTCAGCCGTCCTTGCGAGGTTTATCGAACGCGGCATCATGCCTGAGCGCCTCTCGGCCGCGGGTTATGCTGGATTTCAACCGATCGCAGACAATGCATCGCCTGAAGGGCGTGCCCAGAACCGCCGCGTCGATGTCGTCATCATCGATCGCGGCCCCTCTCAAACTCCTCGCTAAGATCAATTTTGTAGATTTTGCTTAAACCTGAGATAGGTATACGCACAGATGGCCCCGGATCGGTGGATCACAAGAACAATGGCGCTCGGCAAACCGAACGCGCGTTCGTTTAAGATTTGTGGTCGGTTTCCGTGTGGGATCGTCAGAGTCGGGATGTGCCATTATTTTGACCGGCGGATTGAGGATCGGCCGGGCCGCACGGCGGTCCGGGGGCGTCGAACCGATACGAAATATGGCTCAAAAGTGACCGGTCCGTCTGAGAGATCAGCCCACTCGCGGTGTCGGTATTTTGACGGTTTTGACTTTGACCGTCAATATCTTGAATCACAAAAAATTTTGCGTGTCAACAAAAAAAAATCCCCAAAAACATTGAAGTTTCTGCGATTGTCGCCGATAAGCAAAATATGAATCGCACTTGTGTGGTTTAGATTTGATCCTAAATTAAACCAAGCCAATGCACGGAAGCAGCGGTGATAAAACGTTCACGGAGGAACAAAAAAAAATGTCATTTTCACTAGTCAACAATCTTGCTTCAGCGTCAGCTCAGAGCAAACTTTCAACCACGAACAACAGCCTCAACAAGACCTTGCAGCGCCTCTCGTCCGGGTTACGAATCAATAAATCTGGCGACGACGCAGCAGGCCTGGCTATTGCCAACACTTTCCGCAGCAACGTAAGCGTTCTGCAGCAAGGTATTCGGAATGCGAACGATGGACTTTCGACTCTTCAGATCATTGACGGTGGTTTGAATACGATATCCGGACTTCTGGACCGTGCCGCTTCGCTGTCGTCGCAGTCAGCTTCGGGAACATTCACAGGTGATCGTTCGACCCTGCAGGCCGAACTCGGAAAGGTATTTTCTGAGGTCGATCGGCAGGCTCAGAATATCGGCCTCGGCGGTGCCGCGGGCACCGACGAAGGACGATTTAATCGTTCGATCAACGTGTTTGTCGGCGGCGGTGCTAACGCATCGGCAACGGGAAACAGCGTCGCGGTGGATCTGTCCAACAGTCGAATCGACAAGACAGGCCTCAATCTTAACAACCTCAATATCGGCCAGGGTGCCGGTAACGTGACGGGCGCCGAGAATATTTCGGGCGGTATTACGAACGCTGAGGTTCTCACGTTCCAGTCGGTCGGATCGAGCGGACAGCTTGCAAGCTTTACACTCAATTTGTCGGCGGGAGCATCATCCTCAAACATACTCGACACGATCAACACTGATGCGAACGCCCAGGCAGCGGGTATCGAAGCTACCCTGGACGCTAACAACAAATTGGTCTTGTCGTCCGCCAACTTTTTTGCGGTGTCGTCAAACACTGCGGACGGAGTAGGCCAGACCGGTATCGCGGGTGCCCTCGCAGCGGTCGGTGACGCCGCGGTCACAGGTGCATCAAACTCGATAACCAAAACGATCAGCGGCGGTGCGGCGGCCGGAACCGAGACCCTGAGCTTTACCGGGCAGGAGATCGGTTTTGCGAACACGGCGAGGGACGTTACGTTCAACAACGCGGTGGCACTTGCGGGTGCTGGTTTGATCGCACAGTCAACCGCTATCTCGACGGCGGTCAACAACGACACCGCACTTCGGGCCGCCGGCGTGTTTGCCGTAAGCACTAAGGCAGACGGATCAGAGGTCAAGTTTGTATCGCTGAAGAATTTTAACCTCGCGGTCTCATCCAGTGTCGGTGCCGTCAACGCAACGAATAACATCGATGGTTTGCAGACGCCGCAAGCGGCCACCGGTGCAACGTTGACCGGTGGAGAGGCAGGCGGCAAGGCCGCCTTGGCGGCGATCCGAGCAGCACTGACGGTGCTCGGGCAGGTGCAGGGTAAGGTTGGTGCGGGCCAGAACAATCTGGAACAGGCCACCGAACTGGCATCGACGCAGATCATCAACTTCCAGGCCGCTGAATCGGCGATCAGGGATGCTGATGTTGCAACCGAGGCCTCAAACCTCGCACGGTTGAACACCCTGCAGCAGGCCGGCGTCGCCGCTCTGTCACAGGCTAACCAATCGAGTCAGGCGGTCCTTTCGCTGCTCAAATAGTTGATCGGTCAAATCTTCCACACGCTCTCAACTGACTGAGAATCGAATAATTAATCTTCCACTTTCAGAGGCGAAGACTCGCGGTTAAAGCGGTCTTCGCCTCGGAATTAGTTCTGCCACTATCTGGTGTGGCGGTCGTTACCAACAGGCCGACGGTTAGACCCCTATCATCGGAGCCACCCGGGCACCCGCTAAAAAAAAATAAAAAAAGGCTAAAGTGCTCTTATGGGATGCCGATATGCTTAGTACGGGTCACAAACGGTGATTCAATTTACATCCCACTTAACCCGGCAGACGCAAGGAAGCGGACGCCCAACAATGTTCACGGAGGAACAAAATGTCATTCTCACTAGTCAATAATCTTGCCTCAGCATCGGCTCAGAGCAAACTTTCAACAACCAGCAACTCACTTAGCAAGACACTGCAGCGATTATCATCCGGCTTACGTATCAATAAGTCGGGCGACGACGCTGCCGGTTTGGCAATTGCCAATACTTTCCGCAGCAATGTCGCCGTTCTCGCACAGGGAGTTCGAAATGCCAACGACGGCCTTTCGACTCTGCAGATCATCGACGGTGGATTGAACACCATTTCCGGTCTGCTCGATCGTGCCGCTTCGCTGTCGTCACAGTCAGCATCGGGTACGTTCACCGGCGATCGTTCGACCCTCCAGGCCGAACTCGGAAAGGTATTCAACGAGATCGATCGTCAGGCACAGAATGTCGGACTCGGCGGAGCAAGTGGCACCGACGAAGGACGATTTAACCGTTCGATCAACGTGTTCATCGGCGGCGGAGCAAATGCTTCGGCATCGGGAAACAGCGTGGCTGTCGATCTTTCCAGCAGCCGGGTTGATAAAACAGGTTTGAACCTCAATAACCTCAACATCGGCCAGGGAACCGGTAACGTCACTGGTAACCAGGATATTTCCGGCGGTATTACGGCAGCAGAAACACTGTCGTTTCAGTCGGTTGGGTCCAGCGGACAACTGCAATCCTATACGGTCACACTGTCGGCGGGAGCGTCGTCGTCGAACGTGCTTGACACGATCAACAACGATTCGAACTCACAGGCTGCCGGAATCAAGGCGTCATTGAGCTCAGCGGGCAAATTGATTTTGTCATCGGCCACCTTTTTCGCAGTGGCCTCAAGCGTCGCAGACGGAGCAAATCAAACGGGTATCGCCGGAGCCGGAGCCGCTATCGGTGATGCAGCCGTCACGGGAGCCGCCAACACGGTGACCAAAGCGGTCAGCGGCGGTGCAGCGGCCTCCACTGAGACACTGAGCTTTACGGGCCAGGAGATCGGTTATGCGAACTCGTCCAAAGACGTAAGCTTCACGACCGCGGTTGCCGGGAACCTCGCACAGGCACAAGCAATAACAGCATCCGTCAATAACGACACATCGCTTCGCGGAGCTGGCGTGTTCGCGATAAACACCAAGGCTGACGGTACGTCGGTTCAGTTCGTCTCGTTGAAGAACTTCAACCTGGCGATAACCTCCAGCGCGGGTGCAGTTAACGCAACGAATAATATCGATGCATTGCAGACGCCGACGGCAGCTACCGGAGCTACATTGACCGGTGGTGAAGCAGGTGGCAAGGCAGCTCTTGCAGCCATCCGTTCCGCTCTGTCGACACTCGGATCGATCCAGGGCAAGGTCGGTGCCGGCCAGAACAATCTGGAACAGGCCACCGAACTGGCGTCGACACAGATCATCAACTTCCAGGCCGCTGAATCAGCGATCAGGGATGCTGATGTCGCATCCGAAGCCTCCAATTTGGCACGATTGAATACTCTGCAACTGGCCGGCGTCGCGGCTCTGTCACAGGCTAATCAGTCAAGTCAGGCAGTCCTTTCGCTTCTCAGATAATTAGTAAAGACCCTGTCACGAGCTTTATTTGATTAACCACGATTCGAAATATCTCCCACATGCAGAGGCGAAGGTTGCGTAGGGGCAGTCTTCGCCTCTGGCCGGCTCCAAGGAGGCCAGATTATGCAGATCGATCCAGTAAGTTCAGCCGCTGATATATCCGTTCAGGCACGCAAATTGCAGGTCCAGCTCGGGGACGTAAAAAGTTCTAAACCGATTCCGGAACTGGGGCAAAAACCGGAGAAGGGAGCTGATAAACATGAGAATATTTCCAGGATCCAGAGCACTCTGTCCGAATCTAAGATCTCATTGAGATTTCATACCGATGATCGGACAAACCGTATCATTGTTGACGTGGTCGACGAGATCACCGGGGAATCTGTTATGCAGATCCCGAGTGAAGTATCGCTAAAGCTCGCTGCTGATTTTATCGACATGCAGCGAAATTTCCTGGATCGATCCAATTGATCGATCGAAATGGCGTCGATTGGGCCGTCTAGCCCATCTGATCGCCTGGTGAGGTTACTATAATGGCAAGCGGAGTTAGTTTCAGCAGTCTTGGCAGCGGCATCGATTTTAACGTCATACGGGACGCAATAATAACCCAGCGGTCGCGCCCCGTCACACGGCTGCAGGCGAAGGCGACTGAGTACAGCAGCCGAGCCGACTCGCTCAAGCAGTTGAACGCGGCCCTCGCCACGCTGACAACGGCAGCCGAGGCTCTAACCAACCGCGATCTTGGCGCCGGAAAGAGTATCGCGACGAGCGACGCAGCCGTGATCACGGCTTCGGCGGCGAGCTCTGCCAGCCTCGGCGCGTACGACCTCAATGTCACGCGCCTTGCCACAAATCTATCACAGGCGTCACGTTCGTTCGCCTCGGTAAATGATCCGGTTCTTGCCGGTGGGGCGACCACGGCCACCTTCGAGCTACGAAAAGGCGGAGCAACGACCGGCGAAGTGATAACGATCGACTCGTTAAACAATACACTCGCCAGTTTGCGGGACGCGATAAATGCAAAAAACGCCGGGGTGACCGCGAGCATTGTCGACCTAAGCGGTGACGGAACGTCGCAACAATTGGTCCTAAATTCAAAGGACCCGGGTTCGAGCGGCCGAGTTCAATTGGTTGAAACGACATCAACCGGGTCCGAGGCAGCACTGACGATCCGTTCGCTTAACCCGCCGGACGGTGACTTTACCAAGCTGGACGCTTCGCTGACCGTAAACGGGCTCGCGATTACCCGTTCGTCAAACACGATCGACAGCGCAATTGGCGGCGTGAGCCTTACAATCAAAAAAACCGGCAGTGCGACGATTCAGGTGACCACCACGACCGACGTCGAGAATAAGATCCGCGGTTTCGTCGGTGCATATAATGCCGTGCAGGCGTTTGTCGCGGCTCAGTATAAGACTGATGGGATCGGACGCCCGACCGGCGTGCTTGCCGGCGACCCGACGCTCCGAAATGTGCGGTCCCAGCTGCGAGACGCCGTCAGTGCGATCTCGTCAAACGGCGGAGCACTCACATCGCTCGCGGACATCGGACTAACGACCAGTAACGACGGCACGCTAGCATTTGATTCGGCCAAGCTCAGTACCCAGCTAACCGCCAATTCCGATGACGTCAAGGCTCTGCTGTTTGGCAAAACGAGCAGCGACAGCGGCATATTCAACGGGTTTCATAAGCTGGCGGCCGGAATGAGCGATTCGATTACCGGGAGCGTTCAATCAGCGATCACGGGCTATGTCTCCTCGGTCAACAGCCTCAGCAAAACGATAGCAGATCGGATGGAGACACTTAACCGCCTGCGCGATTCGCTGACGAAACAATATTCGGTCGCAGACGCGGCGATCGGACAACTTAACGGCCAACAGACGTCACTCACCAACATAATGACGTCGCTTCAGCCCAAGTCCAATAATTAGGACTAATTGGCCCTAATATCCTCACTTATCTCCTAAAGATTTTACCTAGTCCGCCGATATGTTTATTGCGTTATCGTGAGGGAAATATCAAATGTACGCTAAAACAAAAGCACTTGCGAGCTACAGCCGTGTAGCCAACACCGAGGATGACCGCCTGAAGCAGATAGTGATGCTATATGACGGAGCCATCAAGTTTCTCAACCTAAGTGCCGCTGATATCGAAGCCTGTGATTTCGGTGCCAAAGGCGAGCACTCAAACAGGGCCCTCGACATTATCGGATACCTACAATCGATCCTGAATTTTGAGGCGGGCGGCAAGGTTGCCGAGAGTCTGGATAATCTCTACCGCAGCGTGTCGCTCCTGATCCTAAGAGCAAGCGCCGGCCCGGACGCCGATCTTATGAGACGTGCAGCCACGATCCTCGCACCGGTCCGCGATGCGTGGGATACAAACGCCAAGAACGCTTCGCCAGTAATGTTCGAAGTCGCGGGAGCTCCGCACCAATCAACCCTTGGTGTGATCGGCTAATCGAGTCCAAGGTACCCCAATGGCCACCCCTAATAACATTGCAATTCATGCGGATTCGTTGATCGAACTCCTGGGTGCGCAATGCTGCGATCTGGAAAAACTCTTGATGCTGGCACGAGAAGAAACACTTGCCGCACAGCAGGGAAAATTTCTCAAAGTTTGGGAGATCGTTTCCGAACGAGCAGATATCGGTAGACGGCTCGAGACGTTTCATCGGCAGATCGCCGAATTGCGGGGCAAGCTGGAATCGGTCGGTGAGAACGTCAGCCAATTTGATATCACAAATCGGGTCGTCGAACTGGCGAATCAGACATTGGTTCAAGACCAAATCACGCGATCGCTCTTAAACGAATCCCGGGCCCGGGCAGCTGAGGGGCTCAACCAACTTGCACGCTCACGGCAGGGCACGAACGCCTATATGCATGAGCAGACTAAGGGCCTTGCGCTTAGCAGCAATTATTGAAATCGGATCATCGCTTTAGCAGATCATCGATACTTTCCGAATCAGCAAGATCCTGCCGCATGTCTAGCCGATCGTCCTCAGATAGCAACCAAAACCTCAACCCAAGGGAGACGACCGTTATGTCGGAAAATGAACTCATTCCACTCAGAGCATTAGTAATCGATGATTCGAGAGTGATGAGAACTATGATCATGCACGAACTGTATCACGCAAACCTTGCAGAGTTCGAATTTCGGGAAGCTGAGAGCGGCTATGAAGCGATGGGCAAGTTCGACGTCGACAATACTGATATCATTTTTGTCGATTGGAATATGCCTGGAATGAACGGCGTTGAGTTTGCCCGTCAAATTCGCTCGATGCATTGGGCAAATCATGTCCCGATCATCATGATCACAAGTGAAACAGGAGCCGACAAACAACAGAACGCTTACGACAAAGCGCGCATCACCTGTTACGTCACCAAGCCCTTCACGAACGAAGAATTAAAGGAAAAGATCGGACCCGTCATCGACGATGTTCGAAAAAGACGCGAAAAGGCCGTTCCGGTGGGGAATACACCTCCTCCACGGCCCAAGTCAGGCGGATTTTTCACGAAACTTTTGTCCTAAGCTTGCAAGCTTTCCGGGCGGCTGTGTGGCTAGATCAATATGCTAAACCACGGGATTCCAAAACACACAAAAGCTAATTTTCAGATGATTCCGAATCAGTCAAATGAGGTCCTGACCAGGGATATTCTTTGTCAAACCCACAAATGCGTGATTGACACTTTCGGAAAAATCTGCGGTTCGGAAATTTCCGCCCGTGAAGGAGCTGGCGAAATTTCGGACCTTAACAAGATCGTCGGCATCATGTCTTTCGTCGGCGACCCGATGTTGACTCTCACTCTGGTACTCCCAAACGATTCGGCTGAGATGATTGCCGAGAAATTTGCCGGATTTAAGATCATGTTCGACTGTGCCGACATGGGCGATGTAGTTGGAGAATTGATAAATGTACTCGGTGGTGTATTAAGTGGAAACCTCGAATCAGTCGGATATTCGACAGATATCTCTCTGCCCATTGTCGCACGAGGCGACGCGTTTGAAATGGTGCTGCCTGATAACCTCGTATCCAAGCGATTTTGCTTTGTCGCAATGGACCTTGATTTTTGGGTCGAAGTGACTGGGGGCCGACCTAAGTAAACGCGTCAAGTATTGCCGAACGGAACGTAGAAACCATGAATCCGATATGCGACACAACGATCAAATCCCTAGCACGGATCAGGCACGACCTCGATTCGCTGCAGCCTAACGATCCCGAAGAATTGATCCGGATCGGCTCCAGCCTTGAAGCTTTACTAAACGAGGTTCCGGACGATGACGAATTCGTGTCCGCTGCGGTAGTGCTCTGCCTTCAGGCGTTGCAGGCGGTCTTCGAAGGCGAATCGGGGGATTTCGGTTCATTGGTCGCGGCCATTTCTGTAACACTGGCATCATTGGAGCAAGGTAACGAGTCGCCGGCGAGCCCGGTCATTGGCGAAATGCGCCAAAACTCGGTCGCGGAGCTAAGAGATCAATTTGACCGGCCCGGCTCACCGCTTCAGTCTAAACTATCGAAAAATAATATGTTAGCATCGGTCGACGATGTGGTCAGAGCTCTTATTCCGCTTGGGCCTGGCGATACAATCGCTCTCGGAGCACTTCGCGAATTATTGAAGAAGATTGCAGCCAACGAGCCATCGACGGCGATTCGAGAACTGGTGACCGAAGCCGCATCCGAGATCCACTGCCTCGCGTCGGGCAAGGTTGCGGACGCCGCTTCCAAGTTCGACTCGATCGTTCATCTGATCGACAAATCTAGGGAGCCGATCAAAAAAGAGTTCGATGGCGGAAAAGAACACACATCGATCCAGTCCGCAAAGACTAACAGCACAAAACAAGAGATCGAGCCGCCGGTCGGTGATTCCGTTCCGGGTCAACTGGTAAGGGATTTCACGCCCGATACTTTAGCCGCGGACTGCGACCTTAGTCTTGTTTCAGAATTTGTCGTGGAAAGCCGTGAATTGCTGGAGAACGCGGAAAGGGCTCTACTGGGTTTGGAGTTCGATGCCGAAAACATCGAGAATGTGAACGAAGTTTTCCGAGCGTTTCACACGATCAAGGGTACGGCGCCTTACCTTGGCCTCGCTCGACTTGCCGAACTTGCCCATTTTGCCGAATTTCTGTTAGGTAGGATGCGTGACCGCGAGATCCAATGTACCGGTAGTTACGCCGATCTCGCTTTTCGGGCTGCGGACATGCTGAAGGAAATGCTCACCGTGGTCGAGGAACTGCTGAGCGGCCATCCGGGCCGTTTGCCGGATGGATATCTCGACCTTTTTAGAACACTCTCCGCCCAACCAGGGAGCGAACGCAGAATCTATAAAACGGACCCAAACCGAGAAGTTCGCTCCGCTGAAGCAATCATTGCCGCACCGATCGCCGACACCGTTACCTCCGAGGCAGGAGTAGATAAGCGCTTGTTCAAGGAGCGAGCAAACGATTCGTCAGTTCGAGTGCGAACCGATCGGCTCGACAAGTTGATCGATTTTGTTGGTGAACTTGTGATTGCTCAATCGATGCTCATCCAAGACGCGACTGTAATGCAGGGCGGTTATCCCGACCTCACCCGCAAGATCTCGCACGCGGGCAAGATAGTTCGCGAACTGCAGGATCTTAGTATGGGAATGCGAATGATCCCGTTTCGCAGTACATTCCAAAAACTGACTCGCCTTGTTCGCGATCTGGCGCAAAAATGCGGCAAACAGATCGAATTCGTCACCGAGGGCGAAGACACCGAGATCGATCGCAATATGGTCGACCTGATAGGCGACCCGCTTGTCCACATGGTCAGGAACGCGGTCGACCACGGGATCGAAAAGCCCGATCAGCGTGAAGCCTCGGGCAAATCCCGCGGCGGTAAGATCATGCTCGCGGCTTACCATTCGGGCGGCGAAGTTGTTGTGGAACTTCGAGACGACGGTGCCGGTATCGATCCGGAGGTGATCGTCGCCAAGGCCATCCAAAAGGGCCTGATCGAATCGGACAAGGGATTGAGTGAAGATCAGGTATTCAACCTGATCCTTGCCCCCGGCTTTTCGACCGCTGAAACGGTCACCAATGTCAGCGGCCGCGGTGTCGGAATGGACGTCGTCCGCCGAAATATCGAGAGCATGCGAGGCCGTATCTCGATCGTGTCAGAAAAGACAATAGGGTCGACATTTACGATCAGGCTGCCGCTGACGCTCGCGATCACCGATGGGATGCTCGTCAGGGTCGGCGTCGAACGGTTTATCATTCCGATCGTAAGTATTCACCTTAGTTTCCAACCGAACAAAGAGATGGTGTCGAAGGTCGCGGGCCGCGGGGAACTGGTCAGTCTGAATGGCGAATTGATGCCGGTTTTTAGGCTTCATCGGCTCTTCAAGGTCAGAGATGCCGTGCTCGATCCAACACAGGGAATTTTGATGGTAGTTTCCGATGGCCGCCAACGCTGTGCACTTCTTGTTGATGAATTACTTGGCCAGCAACACGTTGTCGCTAAAAGTCTTGGTCACGGAATGGGCAAAATACCCGGGGTGACGGGTGGAGCGATATTGGGAGACGGATGCATAGGATTGATTCTCGATACACCCGAACTTGTCGCCTTGGCACGCCAAAAATCGGAAGCGGACGTGGACGAGATGTCATTACAGTTACAGGCAGCATAAGCAATACGTCTAAGGAGATTTGAATCATGACCCAGGAAATGAAACCAATATCGACGGAGACCGTGAAAAAACGCGGCGGCAAATTCCTTTCGTTTTTTCTGAACGATGAAGAATATGGGATAGAAATCCTAAAAGCACGGGAAATAATCGGCCTCCTGCCGATCACGCGGGTTCCGCGGACCCCGGAATTTGTAAAGGGCGTGATAAATCTGCGAGGAAAGATAATACCAGTCACCGATCTTCGTTCCCGTTTTGGAATGGAGGAACGCCAGACGACGGCCGAAACGTGCATCGTGGTCGTCCGTGCCGGCGGTCTGGAAATAGGTGTAATTGTTGACAAGGTGTCCGAAGTTCTCGATATTTCCGACACCGAGATCGAGGACGTTCCGTCATTCGGCACAGATGTCAGGACGGAATACCTGTTAGGCATCGGAAACACAAACGGCAGAGTTCGGCTATTATTGGACATTAGTCGCATCATGATCGCGGAAGAGGTCTCCCAGGCTCTCGAAGTAGCCGCAAGCGCCGAGAGTGCGGCTGAATAGTCCGAAAAACGGATCGTTCGCAAATTGCCGGACGCGGATCCCACGAAAAACATGTCTCCCATTCTAATCAAGTTGAGAACAACACCGTGTATATACCAAAGATCATATTCGCCATGATTATGGCGGTATTTATGACATTACACGCGGGTAACGCTCAAACCACCGCCTCTAATACCCGTCAACCAGTTTGATCGAGGGGTCTCATTATACGCGGAGAACGGCTTAGGTGAGCATTTCGATCGATTTAGCGCCGGCGGATTTCGTGGCTATGGACCTAAGACCTAGTATGGCGTGCGAAGGAATCTTGAGATCACTAGAATTTTTGTTTCGTACGTGATGGCGGCGATTCGGCGATCGATGTGGCTCCAAACTTCAAATGGCAGCCATACTCCAAAGAAAAGGACCAAGGTCGAAGTTTTGGTCGACTCTTTTCTGGTGATTCCCATCAGCGAAGCAATGGGAACCCGCCCGACAGCAATGTTTTACGGAAACGTCAGCAATTCGTTCCGCCCCCTTGGCGGGCTTTCGGAATAGGTTTCGGCTTCGGGCTTGGCAAACGGATCGGGCCCGCGTTACAAACGTAAGCCCGGCGGTATCAAACACTGCCGGACCCACCAACCTTGCGGCATTGTCCGCAGTGGACCACCCAAGTGATAGTTCAGATCAAATTTTACGTAGTGAAAACTAATGTTTATTCGGCTTTTGCCGATAAATAACAATGTGTCTGCGCTTCGCCAACGGTGTGCGGTCATTCCGCTCGATGCCTACGGAGCCACCCTTTAGAATTTAGGGGAAATTATATGATCAGCCTCAGAGACCTCAGCGTCAGAAATAAAATGATCGTCTTGTTGACGATCGTCATTCTCGGCTTTGCCGGATTCGCCAGTTATTCTTTGTACACGATGAACAC
Source organism: Chloracidobacterium sp. (assembly GCA_043788335.1). Taxonomy (GTDB): domain Bacteria; phylum Acidobacteriota; class Blastocatellia; order Pyrinomonadales; family Pyrinomonadaceae; genus OLB17. The sequence continues at coordinate 16,787 of JAYVUD010000439.1, forward strand.
CGTCAAGATCGGCGGCCAGTTGCATAAAGATCTTGTTAAGTTACGCGAGTTGGAGGTCTCCACCCAGCCGCCCGACCTTTTCATTCTGGATGTCGCCTATCAAGTTAATCGGATGATGGGATTCGTCGCAGTCGGAGACGCTCCGAAGGTGAACGAGCGGATATCGAAGATCAAGGATGCGATAAAGGCGCATCAGGATGCAATTGCTCAGTGGCAGAAAGAAGATTTTGACAAGAACCTCAAGGACGATCTGCTTGTCAAAGCCCAAAAACCCGCCGGCGAGTTTATCACGATCGTCGAGAACGAGATGATTCCCGCTGCGCTGAAGGGTGACAAGGCAAAGGTCGAGGAACTGGGCAACGGAGTGCTCGCGCAAAAATTTAGCGAGCATCGGAACGTGATGGAGGCCACGGCAAAGACCATCGATGAAGGGCTCGCAGCAGGGAACACTCTCGCTGCCTCGACGGTATCCTGGTCGACGACACTGTTAATTGGTTTTGCATTTGTCGTATTGGCGCTGGTGCTGGCCACCGGTTGGTTCATTACTCGAGCGATAGTAGGACCGCTCACTGAGGCCGTAGCGAAAATGAAACTCGTCGCGGCTGGCGATGTTACACAGCCGTTTGATTACCAGTCGAAAGACGAGGTAGGAGCACTGGCCGGAGCGTTCCGGGATCTGCGTGAAATGCTGAACAAACTTATCGCAGAAATGGACGGCGTGATCAAGGCTGCCGGCGAAGGCAACATCGAATTTCGTGCCAATCCCGCCGGTTTCGAAGGGTCGTTCAAGAACATTATCGGCGGAACGAACGAATTGCTAGACACGGTCGGCAGCCGTGTTGCATTTGTTGGCGAACGCATCGAAAAACTCCGCAGCCTCTGTATAACAAATCTCGGAAAAGGAAATGAGGCAATGTCGGTCGGCGATCTCAAGTTCGAGATCGTTACCGGCACCGAGTTCCTCAATGACAAATCGCCGGACAAGATCGGAGCTCTTTCCCGCAGCGTGGACGGTATTATTACCCAGACGCAGGCGTCGGTTGCCGGCTTTGAAAAGGGCCGTTTGACGATGCTCTCACTCATCGACGAGACCAAAAAACTCGTCGACGCAGCCAAGAACGGAAACATCGATCAGCGGGCAAATGCCGGCGAATTCCAGGGAGCGTTCGGCGACATGTTGGCAGGAACAAACGACCTATTAGACACGGTCGGATCCCGTGTAAATGTGGTGGCCGAGCGGGTCGAGAAACTTCGAGGCCTATGTGTTACCAACCTGGGAACAGCAGTACAAAAACTCGCTGAAGGCAACCTGACCCACGAGGTCATCACGGGTACAGCGTTTCTGAACGATAAGTCACCTGATTCGATCGGTGCATTAACCCGAAGCGTGGATGGAATCATTACCCAAACCCAGGCGACGGTCGCTGCATTCGAAAACACTCGAACCATTTTCCGCAACCTGATCGGGGAGACGACAGGTTCCCTCGAGAAACTCGCCAATAAAGACCTTACCTGCATGATGCAAGGCGAGTACGGCGGTGACTTTGCGGCTATTAAAATGTCGTTGAATGCAACGCTTAGCACGCTTGACGACACGATACAGCAAATCGCGCTTGGTGCCGAGCAGGTAGCCTCAGCAGCTAACGAGATCAGCACCGGCAGCCAGGGCCTTGCACAGGGTGCATCGGAACAGGCGTCGACACTCGAGGAGATATCCAGCAACCTGCAGGAGATCTCGTCAATGACCAAACAAAATACGGCCAACTCGAAAGAGGCACGCAGCCTGTCCGACGGTGCCCGTAACTCGACTGAGGGCGGTATGCGCAGCATGAAGAGCCTCTCCGAGGCGGTCATGCGGATCAAGACTTCCTCGGACTCGACGGCAAAGATCGTCAAGACGATCGAAGAGATCGCCCTGCAGACGAACCTGCTCGCCCTGAACGCAGCGGTCGAAGCCGCTCGGGCCGGAGATGCCGGAAAGGGATTTGCGGTGGTCGCCGAGGAAGTTCGAAACTTGGCGATGCGGTCGGCCGAAGCGGCGAAATCGACCGCTCAGCTCATCGACGAAGCTGTCCGCAATACTGAGGAGGGCGTTTCGCTCAACTCCGAAGTCTCGCGGAACTTCGACGAGATCACGGCTCAGATCGACAAGGTGTCGGTCGTCGTAGCCGAGATCGCCGCTGCCTCGGAGCAGCAGAACCAGGGAGTCGAGCAGATCAACGTGGCCGTGGAGCAGATGAACGGAGTGACGCAGCAAACAGCCGCAAACTCCGAAGAATCCGCCAGTGCCGCCGAGGAACTGTCCGGACAGTCCCAGGAGATGTTGTCGTTGGTCGGTGGATTTACGACCACCGGCAGCGGTGCGTCCACTCGCCGATCGGTTTCGGCCGGCCGCAAGCCGGCGAAGACCCAGTCAATGCCGGCTATAGCCATCAATGGCAAAAACTACGGTAAAAAGAAAGGGAACGTATCCTCGACTAATACCTACGGAATGGACCCGAACAAGATGATCCCCTTTGACGACATGGATGACTCGGTGTTGACCGGCTTCTAGGGTCGGCGACCTGGTCGCAACAAGATGAGAAGCAGGCCGGAGCGAATTTGGCTGATCGAAAGACATATATATTCGCCGATGGCCTGCTTCTCGATCGCCATCCAAGATCATGAAATACGAACGAACCGCAAACGCAGAGCTTTCACAAGCCCAGTTTGAGCACATCAAAGCCCGTCTTTACAGCTACTGCGGGATCAACCTCAATAACGACAAGCAGAGCCTGGTCAAGTCGCGGTTGTCCAAACGTCTCGCGGTAGCCAAGCTCGAGAATTTTGACCAGTATCTTTCGTATGTGGAGAACGACCCCAACGAGTTCTCGAACATGATCGATGCTCTCACGACAAATAAGACCAATTTTTTCCGCGAGCCTCACCACTTCGATTTTTTGAAAACCGAGGTATTGCCGTCGATCACCGGTCGACGACTGCGTATCTGGAGTACAGCCTGTTCTACCGGCGAAGAGCCATATACGATCGCGATGCTGCTGCACGATTCGATCCCGGATATCTTTCGATGGGATATAAAGATCCTGGCAACAGATATCTCGACCAGCGTGCTTCACAGGGCAACGCAGGCCGTCTACAGCGACGAAGCGCTGGCCGGCGTGTCGGCCAGGCAGCGGGAAAGGTACTTTAAGCAGGAAAACGCTGGATCGTATCGTGTCCGCGACAGCCTCAGGTCAATGGTCAGTTACGCGCGACTCAATCTGATGGGCGCGTGGAAGATGCGTGGAACGTTCGACATTATTTTTTGCCGCAACGTAATGATCTATTTTGACAAACCGACACAGATCGATCTTGTAAACCGATTTTACGATCTTGTCACCGGCGGCGGATACCTATTCATAGGACATTCTGAGTCGCTGTCGCGAATGGAGCACCGTTTTCAGTATATCCAACCCGCCATTTACCTAAAATGAAGCTGATCATAGGCATCGCGGATATGAAGATCTCAAGGAACACCGACGACGTGTTGATCACATACGCGCTCGGCAGTTGTCTCGGGATCGTCGTCTACGACCCGGTCGCAAAGGTCGGCGGACTGCTCCACGTAATGCTCCCTATCTCGTCCGTCAATCCGGCAAAGGCCGCCGCTAACCCGATGATGTTTGTGGATACCGGCGTTCCGGCCCTCTTTAAGGAATGTTACAAGGCCGGCGGAAAGAAAGAACGGCTGATGGTGAAGGTTGCCGGCGGCGCCTCGCTGCAGAACAACGAGGAGTCGGATCAGTTTATGATCGGAAAACGTAATTTTCTGATGCTCAGAAAATTACTTTGGAAAAATAATGTTTTGATAAAAGCGTGGGACGTCGGCGACCGTCATTCCCGAACGATCTGGCTCGATATGGCCACCGGCGATGTGATCCTGAAGATCAATAACGTAGAGACCAAATTATAGCCAATTGTGTATTTCGCCAGTTGGTCTGAGGAAACGAGGGAAAATATGAATGTGCTAATTGTTGATGACAGCACGGCGATGCGATCTATCATTTTGAAAACCCTCAAGATCAGCGGGTTGGATATCGATATCGTTTACCAGGCGAAAAACGGAGCCGAGGCACTGCAGGTCCTTGCGGAAAACTGGATCGATCTGGCACTCGTGGACATCAATATGCCCATCATGGACGGCGAAACCCTGATCAATCACGTTCGCGAAGACCTGGATCTCCAAGACCTTCCGATAGTGGTCATCTCAACCGAGTCCAGCGAAGCCCGCATCGTCCAGCTGCGGGCGAAAGACGTCGAGTTCATACACAAACCGTTCGCACCCGAGACATTGCGTGAAACGGTGTTTCAACTTACCGGAGTAGAAAATGGAACAAGCACTATATCAAGCGGCAGTTTTGACTTTTGAGGAGCTGGCATTCACCTTTCCGATCGAGGGCGGAGAACTGCAGGATATCGATATGGCCGACAGCCAAAAGGCCGTCGTCGGATTTAACGGTACGTTCTCCGGCGAGATGCTGCTGCGCATCGAGAATAATGCTTTGGCCGCGATGGCGATGAACATACTCGGCGACGACGAACCGCTGACCGAGGAGATGATCCGTGACGTTCTCGGCGAACTGGCAAACGTCATCTGCGGAAACGCCCTGCCGTCAATTGCCGGCCGGCGCAAGATCTTTCGGCTAAGTGCTCCTGACTTTAACCGGGATGTTAATCCGGCGACTAACCCCGCGGCGGTGGCGCGCATGGCACTGGAGGAAGGTAGGGCCGATGTTTCGATCTACCTAAATTAGAATATGATCCGTGTACTAGTAGTCGATGATTCGGCGGTTGTAAGAAAGATCATTACGACCGAACTGTCGAAATTTGAAGATATCGAGGTTGTCGGAAGTGCAATCGACCCCTACGCGGCCCGAGAGAAGATCGCCAAGCTGCATCCTGACGTGATCACTCTCGACATCGAGATGCCGCGGATGGACGGGTTGTCATTCCTCGAAAAATTAATGGCCCATCATCCGATCCCGGTGGTAATAGTCAGTTCGCTTGCACCGAAAGACAGTGAGAACGCACTCCGCGCACTGTCGCTCGGAGCGATCGAGATCGTCGGCAAACCGGGTTCGCAATTTTCAGCGCCGGACGTTGCGGGACAGTTGATCCGCGCAGTGCGAATCGCTGCCCGCTCCCGTGTCTCGATCAGAAAACCGCCGCTCGCCAAGCAGGGTACGGCCACGACCTTTACCCGGCTCGAAACGACGCATAAGATCATTGCCATCGGTGCCTCGACCGGCGGTACCGGTGCGATCGAATCTGTACTGAGCGAGTTTCCGGCTAATTCGCCGGGAACGGTGATAGTCCAGCACATGCCGGCGGGATTTACCCAGGCGTTTGCCAAAAGACTGAATTCGATCTGCCAGGTCGAGGTGCGTGAGGCAACTCATGGAGCTGCGGTCGTTCCCGGTCTTGCCTTGGTGGCGGCCGGAAATCACCATTTGCTCCTGCAAAGAAGCGGAGCAACCTACTCGGTCGTCGTTAAAAATGGGCCTGCGGTTCATTTTCAGCGGCCGAGCGTCGACGTTCTTTTCAGGTCGGTCGCCGAAAGCGCCGGATCAAATGCGATAGGCGTGATCCTGACCGGGATGGGCGCCGATGGGGCGACCGGACTCAAGGAAATGCACGACAGCGGGGCACGAACCATAGCCCAGGACGAAGACACCTGCGTAGTTTTCGGGATGCCGAAGGAAGCAATCAGGTTGGGGGCGGCCGATCAGATACTGCCGCTCGACCGAATCACGCAGTCAATATTGCATCGAGTAGGTTAACGACAGGTTAAGTGGTGGAGGCCGTTCGTCTTTAAGGAGATGTTTGTACCGCGTCCCTAATCGTCCACTGAGACCTCGTCGGGTTCGTCAGCCGTCTCTTCGGCAACGGCGTCGATATTCAATCGCTTTATCTTTTCGACGAGGGTCGTCCGTTTTAAGTTCAATAATTTTGCCGCCTGACGCTTATTGCCGCCGGTCTTGTCGAGCGTCTGGAGCAGTAGCTTACGTTCGACCTGCGAGACGACCTCGGTAAAATTGATACCTTCGTCAGGGATCGACAACGGCAGCATCATTCCGCCGGTATTTATCTGAAAGAGGTTCTGTTGATTGACGATCTCATCAGGAAGATGCTCGATTCGCACTTGCGGTTCGAGTCCCGAAAAAATGGCCGCTCGCTCAAGTGCATTCTGGAGTTGGCGGACATTACCCGGAAAACTGTATGAGATCAGAGCGTGATATGTCTCGTCCGCAATCGACTTGGGCGGAAGACCGCAACTGAGGCAAAAACGTTCAAGCAAGCCCTGCGACAAAGAAATAATATCGTCCGGCCGTTCCCGCAATGCGGGGACGCGTAAGTGAACCACATTCAAGCGGTGATAGAGATCTACCCGGAAACTGCCGTCTAAGATCTTTTTATCAAGGTCGGCACTCGTCGCGGCGACGACCCGGACATCCACCTTGATCGTCTTAGACGAACCCAACTTTTCAAATTCACTCTCCTGCAATACTCTCAGCAGCTTCGACTGAGTGGCGAGGCTCAGGTCGCCGATCTCGTCCATAAAAAGCGTGCCGCCGTCTGCCTGTTCAAATCGCCCTTTTCGGTCGCTCTGGGAGCCGGTAAACGCTCCCTTCACATGGCCAAAGAGCTCATCTTCCAAAAGCTGTTCGGGAATTGCCGCACAGTTTAGCGCGACAAAGTTTTTGTCTGCACGCGGACTGGAGCTGTGAACGGCCTTGGCTATCAGTTCTTTGCCGGTTCCGGTCTCGCCGGTTATGAGTACGTTTATCTTGTACGGGGCAATGATCTTTACCTGTTCAAGGACATTGAGCATTACGACCGATTTGGCGATGATCGGCGAACTGGAAATATGTTGTGACGTGTTTGGGTGTGGCGGTGCGTGGATGTTCTTGACAGCGACCTGAATCGCACCGGTCAGATCCTTGATCGCGATGGGTTTGCAGAGAAAATCCGAAGCCCCGAGCTTCATCGCCCTAACCGAGAGATCGATCGATGCATATCCCGTCATCACGATAATGTAGGTCGACGGGTACATCCGCCGACAGATCGGCAGCAGCTCAAGGCCGTTTTTCCCCGGCAGATTCACATCGGTCAGCAAAACCTCGAAATTCTCTTTTTCAAGCAATTTGATCGCGACTTCGACCGACTCGGCACCTGTGACGTGGTGGCCCTCGATCCCGAGTGCCTCCATCAGTAGTTTGCGGAGATGGACGTCGTCTTCGACAACCAGAATTCTAGCTTTCATATCTGCGGAACCGACATATACCTGACTTTTGCTAAATGGCCGATCAGACCTGTATATATCCAAAATACCGCAATTTCCACAGGTGTCAACAAAATGACCCCCCTATTTCGACTTGCTGACACTTTCGTGCCTAATATTTGACTAATTTTTTGATAAATGCTGATTTAGCTCGATTTGCGCGTGAGGCACATAGTTTGCAATCAACGACACCGAGGTTAGTAATTGTGAATCCTATTGCGTTCGACAGTGTCTCAAATTTACTTGAAAAGTTCCTCGATGTTCAGAGCCAACGCTCTCAGGTCATCGCCGGAAATATCGCAAATGTCGATACGCCCGGATACGTCGCCAAGGAGCTGGAATTCAACGATTTTCTTCGTGATGCGGCTGCAAAAAGCGAACTGCCGCTTTCCCGACAGGATCAGGACGGCATATCGGCGCGGACGCGGGTCAAAGACCAAACGCCGACCGCGATCGGGCTGGACGGAAATACGGTCGACGCCGGCCACGAGATGGCGGAATTGGCACAGGCCGGCAGCAGCTTTACGTTCGGAGCCAAAATGCTGCAATCGCGGTTGAGATTGCTCCGAACGGCGATCAGAGAAGGCAAGTAGGACGAATACTAGGGGGGCAAGATTATGTCGCTATTCACGATCTTTAACATATCTTCGCAGGGAATGACGGTTCAACGGGAGCGGCTCGAGGCCGCATCGGCAAACTTGGCAAACGCCAACTCGACCCGCACCGCGACCGGCAAGCCGTATCAACGGCGTGATGTCGTGTTTACAGCTCAGGATATCGCAGAAGCCTGGCAGACGAACGCCCAGCAGAACGGACTCCTTGCCGACAGCGGTTCCAGGTCACAGGGCGTGAAGTCGGAAGTCGTGATGGCCGACGAAAATCAGTACATCACCCAGTACCAACCGGGCCACCCGGACGCCGACGCCAATGGATATGTCAAGATGCCCGACGTCGATCCGGTCGAGGAGACCGTAAATATGATGTCCGCCGCCCGTTCGTTTGAGGCGAATGCAACCGTTTTCAATACAGCTAAGGATCTCGCTCGGATAAGCATCAATCTCGGCGACGTATAGGTTTAAGAATGTCAATCAATATCGGTAGTATCGGCTCGGTCCCATCGCTCCCAATCGGAGGCGGCTCTGGTCCCGTGGGTTCGCCGGATGGCGGCGGGTTTGGCTCGATCATAAAGAACGCCGTGGATTCCATCGACAAAACCCAAAAAGGTGCGGATGCCGAGATCTCCAAGGCAGTGACGGGCGAGTCGCCCGACCTGCACAAGACCATCATCGCACTGCAGACCGCGGACCTAAAATTTCAGCTCGGCCTGCAGGTACGTAACAAACTCATCGGTGCGTATGACGAAATAATGAGAATGCCGGTCTAACAATGTTCTCCGGCACGTTTGGCCGCGAGGTGATCTTTAACGCTTTTTACTTTTCGTTCCGACAGATCCGAACAATCTAAAGTTTCCGATCTTCCAAAATATGGCGTTAGCCCTAGGACAATTCAAAGATATCTGGATCAGGCTCTCCGGCATGGGGCGGGCCGCGACGATCGGCGGAGTGGTCGCATCACTCGGTCTCGCCGCCGCCCTAATTTACTATGGTTCGCAGCCGGACTACCGGGTTCTCTTTAGCGATCTTAAGCCAGCCGAAGCTCAGTCGATCGTTGAGAAGTTAAAGACCGCCAACGTTTCATACGTCCTGACGAATAACGGCACTACGATACAGGTTCCGAGCGAACGGATCGCAGAATTGAGGATCCAGATGGCAAGCGAAGGCGTCCTGTCCGGCGGGCACGTTGGATTTGATCTCTTCGATAAAACTAGTTTTGGTGCCACGGATTTTACACAACAGGTCAATTATCATCGGGCGATCGAGGGCGAATTGGCCAAGACGCTCGAAGGGATGGACGAGATCGAATCGGCTCGTGTACACATCACGCCGAAGAAAGAGTCGGTGTTCTCCGAAAAGGAAGAGGGAGCCAAAGCGTCCGTGATGGTTCGCGTTCGACAAAACAAAGAACTTTCGAATGAGCGGGCAGAAGCGATCGTGAGCCTGGTTGCGAGTTCGATCGAGGGGCTCGATTCGACCGGCATTTCGGTGATGGACACACGCGGCAGACTACTCGTCGCCGCCGGACGAAATAAAGACGGTAAGACAGGCGATGCCGGTGCGTTTCAGTCACAATTTGAAGCAAAGCGAAAATACGAGACCGAGAGTGCTGCACGGGTGATCGCCCTGCTCGAACCCGTCATTGGTGATAATCGTGTACGGGCCGATGTTGCAACCGACGTTGATTTTAGCCAGATCGAACAGAGCGAAGAAAAGTACACGCCCCAATCACAGGTCGTGCGTTCACAGCAGACGTCACAGGAATCGCGAACGGGTGCCGCCGGAACCGGAGCACTGAACGCGACCGCGACCGGTGTCGCAGGAGCCCGTTCGAACAATCCGACAACGCAGCCCGCACCGGCAGCTACACCGGCCCCGGGCGGACAGTCAGGCGACCAACGCAATTCGTCGACTGTCAATTATGAGATCGATAAGACGATCAAGAAGACCTTAGGCGGGGGCGGCCGTCTCAACCGCATGACCGTCTCGGTCGTGGTGGACAACAAGCTGATCGAAGGGGTCGAGGTGGCGCGCTCGACCGACGAAATACGGCAGATACAGGAGCTCGTTGCTGCGGCGGTCGGAATAGATGCTAATCGTGGTGACTCGGTCGTCGTTCAGTCGATGGCATTCAGCAAGCCACCGGTTGAAGCGGTCGGGACGACGACCTTTCTCGAGCGCAATAAGCGTCTCGTGGAGAACGGGCCCAAATATGCGGCACTGGTCATCGTCGCACTACTGCTCATCCTGTTCGTGGTCCGGCCCGCACATAGGGCTATCAGGGCGGCGTCAATCGCGTACGATGAGCAAAAGTTGCTGTCGGACGGCAGTGCACCCGGCGAGCGTCGGCAGAATGAGGAGCTTGGACCGGGGCAAGTCGGCGAACTCGGCTATCGCGGTGCACGGGACATGATGACGGTCGCCCAGATGGAAGAGCAGATGCGAAACGGCAGGACGAGCAAGGAATCGGAACGTCTCGAAGCCATTCGACAACAGATAGCCGATCAATCGCTCAATGAAACAGATACGGTTGTCAGCACGCTCCGCGGCTGGTTGGGAGAAAATGCTTAACGCTTAGCGATATCGAGCAAAGAGATGGACACTGCAACAGAAACCGAGATCCAAACAAACGAACCGCCACCGGGAATGAGTTCGTCGAGTCTGATGGTCCGACCTGCCGACGGGATACCAGGCATTCGAAAGGCAGCGATCTTGTGCCTGAGCCTTGGTGAGGAAGCGGCGACGGCGTTGTTTAAGCATCTTGACGAAGACGAGGTCCAGATACTTTCCAAGGAGCTGGCGATGCTTCCGAATGTAAAGTCGGCGATCTCGGACGAGGTGATCAGCGAGTTTCATCAGCTGTTGATCGCTCGTAGTTTCGTTTCGACCGGCGGCGTCGAGTACGCTAAACGTCTCCTCAACAAGAGTTTCGGAGTAGAGCACGCTAAACGGTTGACCGACAAGGTGATGCACTCGATCGAGTCCCCGGCAAATTTTGAAGCTCTCCAGAGATCGGACCCGCAGCAATTGGCAAAGCTGTTTCAATCTGAGAATGTACAGACGATCGCGGTCGTGATGGCACATCTCGATGCCACGACCGCGTCGACAGTTTTGCAGCAACTGCCGGAAGCCCAGCGTAGCGACGTTATTCTCCGCCTCGCGGGTTTGCAGAACGTTTCGCAAGATGTGGTCAAACGCATCGCCAATATTCTCAATCAGAAACTCTCCGCCGTGAGCGGTTTGGGCCGGACCAGCGTCGGCGGCGTTCGGGCAGTTGCGGATATCTGCAACAGCCTGGACCGCGAGACGATGCGTTTAATGCTCGAAAAGATCGAGACGGAAAATCCGGACCTCTCACTTGAGATCCGCAGCCTGATGGTCACCTTTGAGGACATTTTGCTCGTTGACGACCTGGCGATCCGCGAGATCATGCAGAATGTCGACAAAAACATCCTTGCCCTTGCACTCAAGGGAACCGTACCCGAACTCCAAGACCGTTTCTATTCAAATATGTCGAGCCGGGCCGTCGAAATGATGAAGGAAGAAATGGAATATATGGGCCAGGTAAAGCTAAAGGACGTAACCGCCGCACAGCGTTCGGTTGTCGAGGTTCTGCGAATGCTCGACGAGCAGGGCGTGATCAGCCTCTCCGGCGGAGGCGGACAAGACGAGTATGTTAGCTAAGTTTTTCAAAGGAGATGTCCGGTCGGGCTTTAAGCCATTCGTGCTGCCCGAGGTCGACGATGTCGCCGGAATAAATGATGGAATTACGCAGTTCGTAGCACCTATATATAACGATCTGAGGCGGGACGGCGATCAATATGAACTGGATCCACCCGCGGAGCGGTCTCCGGACACCATCCTGCAACGAGCCAGAAATGAGGCGGCGATGATAATAGCGGACGCAGAAGACAGGAAAGCTGCCATTGAGCGATCCGCCCGTGATGTTGCTCTTAATGACGCAGCACTGAGTATGGAAAACGGCCTTGCCGAACAAGTTTCGGATCTAAGATCCGAATTGACCTCGACCATTGATCAGATCTCGAGCCTCGGGGCGGACGTGACGACCCGGGCCG
>JAYVUD010000440.1:0-7135 GCA_043788335.1 Chloracidobacterium sp.
CGGTTCCGGTAAAACGAATACGCTGTACTCTGCATTACAGGCTCTGAACACGACCGAAACGAATATCATGACGGCCGAGGATCCCGTCGAATTCAATCTCCAGGGTATCAACCAGGTGCAGATGAAAGAACAGATCGGGCTGAATTTCGCCGCTGCACTTCGCTCATTCCTTCGTCAGGATCCGAATATCGTTCTCGTCGGCGAAATTCGAGACTTCGAAACCGCCGAGATCGCTATCAAAGCCGCTCTGACCGGCCACCTTGTGCTTTCAACCCTGCATACGAACGACGCTCCGTCGACGGTGTCGCGTCTCGTCAATATGGGTATCGAGCCGTTCCTGGTTGCAACGTCGGTGAACATCATTCAGGCTCAGCGGCTGATCCGCCGCGTATGTGTCGCCTGCAAGGAAGAGGTGCCTTTGCCGCCCGCAGAAGGCCTGCTTGAGGTTGGCTTCACAAAGGCCGATCTGGCAGAGCTCAAACTCTACAAAGGCCGCGGGTGCGCAATTTGCAACAACACAGGATTTAAGGGCCGCGTTGGTCTCTACGAGGTAATGGAGATCACGGACGAACTCCGCGAGCTGATCATAATCGGAGCGAGTGCGATGGAATTAAGAAGGAAAGCCATCGAACTCGGAATGATAACGCTCCGTGAGTCCGGTCTTTGCAAGATCCGGCAGGGGATCACAACCATCGAAGAAGTAGTGAAGGAAACCGTCGCATAGGAAACTGGGAGGAATTATGTTAATCAGGGCAATCGCATTATCACTGGCTTTGTTGTTCGGCATCGGCGTTCTAATACCGCTGTCTACCGACAATGCAGAGGCTGGACCGCACAAACATCGGCGTCATCGACGGCACTACAAGAAATATTCAAAACAATGGTGGAGGCAGTACCGTGCCCGCCAACGCCACCGCAAAGCTCTTATTGCCCACCAAAGAGCTCTCCGGCTGAGACAACTTCGCCTTGCCCGTGAGCGTGCAGCGATAAACGGCGATCCGAGCGTTGCCCAAGCAAAGCCAAAAGCGGTAGAAAGCAAACCGGCAGTTTTGCCGTCCGGCGAAAAGGCTCCGAAAAACTGGAAGGCCAATCAGGCTAACCCCTCCGAACTGAAATTCCGCGTCGATGATTCGGCCGGCTCCCAGGTCGGTTCAGCGTCGATATCCGTAGTCGGTCCGGCGATCGGAGACCCGGCCGCGTTTTCACGCTCAAAGGCAGTCGGCGGAATCGCGACGGCATCGCTTCGCCGAGAGGTCATCAACAAAATGATCCAAGAGAACGGCTGGGTCGTCAACGACTATCAGAAAGAGATCGGCGGACGCCAGGTCTATGTCGTTACCGCCCAATCGCAGGCGAAGAATGGAAAGGTCCAGTCGCGAATGTTTTACTTTACCGAGGTTGATGGCCGGGTTTACAATGTTGCCACCAACTCCCCGGTCGAGGAAACCGAGCGTCTCGCCGAAGAGTCAGAGAAAGTCATTAACTCGCTGCAGTCACGTGTCCGTGGAACCCAGCGAGCGTCACTCAAATAGCTTCGAACTTGTCCCGATCGCTCCGCCGGCGGCCGTCAAGGCTGCCGGCGCTCCAACCTACTCAGTTAAAACCCCGTTATGAGCTACGAAACACAATCAGCAGCCGACCACGGCGTAACGCTGCCTGAACTCCTCAAAAAGATGACCGATGCCGGCGGCTCGGATCTCCATCTTTCGACCAATTCGGCCCCGCAGGTACGTGTTCACGGCCACCTGTCGGCAATGGACGGATACGAAAAGATGACCCCATCGGACACCAAGCGGCTCGCGTATTCGGTGCTGACCGATGCCCAGAAGCATCGTTTTGAAGAGAATCTCGAACTGGATTTTTCGTTTGGATTAAAGGGCATGTCCCGTTTCCGTGCAAATGTCTTCAATCAGAGAGGAGCGGTTGGGGCGGTTTTTCGTGCGATCCCGTATGAGATCAAGACGTTCGACGCACTCGGTTTGCCCGCCGTGGTGTCGGATATGTGCAAAAAGCCCCGCGGGTTGATTCTCGTCACCGGCCCGACCGGATCCGGCAAATCGACAACGCTGGCTTCGATGATCGACAAGATCAACATTGAGCGTCACGACCACATTCTGACGATCGAAGATCCGATCGAGTTTCTTCACAGCCATAAAAACTGTGTTGTCAATCAGCGTGAAGTTCAGTCCGATACGCATTCGTTCGGGGCAGCACTGCGTACGGCACTTCGGCAGGATCCGGATGTTGTCCTCGTCGGCGAAATGCGTGATCTCGAAACGATCGAGATGGCACTGCGTATCGCCGAGACCGGCCATTTAACGTTTGCGACACTGCATACAAACTCGGCGTACTCGACCATCAACCGTATCATCGACGTGTTTCCGTCGGCACAACAGGCACAGGTCCGGACGCAGCTCTCGCTGGTCCTCGAGGGCATTATGTGCCAATCGCTTTTGCCTAAATCCTCCGGCGACGGCCGCGTGATGGCCCTCGAAGTTTTGGTGCCGAACCCGGCTATCCGCAACCTGATCCGCGAGGACAAGATCCACCAGATCTACTCCATGATGCAGACCGGGCAGGACAAATTCGGCATGCAGACGTTTAATCAGGCCCTCGCAACGCTCGTCCACAAGCGTCACATCACTCTCGAGGTCGCAATGCAGCGATCATCGAATGCGGACGAACTCAAGGAACTCATCGAACGCGGTTCGGGTCTCAACGAAGCGTTCGCCGGCAACGGCCGCCCGCTGCACCGCCCTGCACCGGGCGGCGGCAGCCCGTATGCACAGCCGCGTGCGATCGGCGAACGGCCCAGATAGTTATCTAATGATCGATAGGAGCTAATACCAAAGCAATGCCAACATTTGCATATAAAGGAAGAAATCGGCTGAATGAACTCGTTACGGGGGAACTCGAGGCCGCAACGCAAGACGAACTTCGGGCTTTGCTCCGTCGTGAACAGATCGTTATGACGCAGGCCAAGGAAAAGGGCCGCGAAATATCGATCCCGAAACTGGGACGCCGGAAAAAGGTCAAGTCCAAGGAACTCGCGGTGTTTACCCGCCAGTTTTCGGTTATGATCGACGCTGGCTTGCCGCTGGTCCAGTGCCTCGATATTATGGCCGAACAGCAGCAGAACGTCTTTTTCAAGGACGTGCTTCGCCAGGTTCGCCAGAATGTGGAAGAAGGCTCGACGCTATTTGCGGCAATGCAAAAGCACCCCAAAGTGTTCGATGGCCTCTATACGCACATGGTCGAGGCCGGTGAAACGGGAGGTGTACTCGATCTGATCCTGCAGCGTCTTGCAACACTGATCGAAAAGGTCGTCAAACTGAAACGAAGCATCGTTTCGGCGTCGATCTATCCGGCAGCCGTCATATTTGTGGCGATCGGTGCCATCGCGATCATTATGATCGTCGTAATTCCGCAATTTGAGCAGATATTCCTCGGTATGTTGGGCCCGGGCGAAGCTCTACCGCTGCCGACGCGTATCGTGATGGGGATAAGCGGATTTATCTCGGGTTGGGGCGGCCTCGTGACGGCTGTCGTCGGTGTGGCAACGGCGGTCGGCACCAGTTATTACTATAAGACGCCGAAAGGACGCTGGCAGATCGACGCTATTTTGCTGAAACTGCCTATCTTCGGTAGCCTGCTTCAAAAAGTGGCAGTCGCCCGCTTTGCTCGTATTCTGTCGACCTTACTCGCATCCGGTGTGCCGATCTTACAGTCGCTCGACATTACTGCTAAAACTGCCGGCAACGTCATTATCGAAGACGCTATTCTCAAAGTGCGTGCCGGCGTCGAACGCGGCGAAAACTTTGTCGATCCGCTCAAGGCAACGAAGGTGTTTCCGCATATGGTGGGCCAGATGATCGGTGTCGGCGAACAGACCGGTGCCCTCGATGCGATGTTGTCAAAGATCGCGGACTTTTACGAGGACGAAGTCGATACCGCCATTGCCGATCTGCTCGGTCTGATGGAACCGGTCCTGATCGCGTTCCTGGGTGTGACCATCGGCGGCATCGTCATCTCGATGTACCTGCCGTTGTTTACTCTCATCGGCAAACTCGCCGGCGGAGCCAAATAAAGGAGACATATGGAGACCGTCGATTTTGGTGCCTATTTTGTTGTTTACGATCTTATCGTAGGTGTCCTGTTGATGGTCGCGAGCGAGAAGGTGGGCGTCTATGCCGGTTATTTGGGCAGAGGTCAACGGGCAACCGTCGCGAGAATCACGCGAATAGCGACATTTACGTTCGGAGCGACTGTCGCAGTCCTGGCCGGATCGATCTACTTATTCTTTCACCTGCTGAAACTCGGGGTGTGACGCACTCGGTGTGAACAAATATCGCATTGGTTTGGACGAGGCGGTCCGCTAAGACGGCCTCTTTTTTTCGTTTTCGACAGCAGACCGTCCCGGACCGGTGGACCAAACGAGTCGGAGTGGACCATAAAATGAACGCGCGTTCGTTTTTATCGGCAGCGAACGTTCAGTTTTTGCCGCCCAATTCAAAATTGCCAACCAGTACGCGGTCTGCGTCGGTCAGGCCACCCGAGGGGGTAGCTTTGCCCGGCCGTCGGAGATCGGGTTTTGTTTGAAATATATTGAACATCGGAACAGCGAGGGCGTCGTTCAGATTTAGCGGCGAGAGGCCGAGTATTATCTCGATCGTTCGGAGCATACTTAGCTGGTCCAGGCGGTCGTGAATGACGGCGTTTCGCTTTACGTATGGACCGATTGCCAACGCGACCGTGCGGGTCGCGTCGACGTGGTCCGGTCCGTTCTGGGCGTCATCCTCGGTGACCAGGATGAGGCTGTCCCTCCAGATAGCGCTCGCCGCGATGGTGTCGACGATCAGGCCGAGAGCGGCGTCGTTTTGAGCGACGAGTTGCTGGGGCGTTAATTTCTTATCGGTATTGCCGGTGTGGTCATTAGGCAGCCAGAGATAGCTGAGATTTGCCACGCGGCCGGAGGCGATCTGTTTATCAAAATCGGTTTTCCACGCCGCGGCACGCTCGATATCCGACGTATTCAGGTCCCACGAACGGTAGTTCGAAGGATAACGGGTCAGAAGCTCGGCAAATCGCCGTCGCAGTTCCGCGTTTGTTGAAAACGGCCCGACAAGCGAATCGTCACCGCACAGGAATTTCGAGAAGAGTTTGGCAAAATCGGCGTTTTCGAGCAGTTTCGACGCGTCGTCGACGGTGTCCATCTGTCCGTAATACGATCTCGCGAACTGATTAAAGAAATTGCCGCGATCGACCTTTGGCGCATAGCTCATCATCTGAGCATAGAATTTCTTCGAGATCTCGGAGTTCGGGCCAAGTTGTTCACGCAGGATACGGTATGAACGCGTGTAGAGAAAATAGTTTTCCCCGTAAATACGGTAATCGACCTTTTTGTCATCGAGGGCGTCCCAGAGGTACGTGGGCGAGGTCGTCACCGGAACCATTCCGAACGGATAGCCCGCGTATCGGGCCGAATACGCCATGTTCCCGAGCCACTCGAGAAACGGGCTGGCGTAGCCGCTCGTTGTAAAGCTGTGTCCAAGAACGCTTATTTCGCCGTCAGCGTAGAAATTATCGAGCGTGACAAAATCCTCCGAGAGTCGATGAGCGTTTGGGGTAACGCTGCGTCCGAAAAGCGTCAAAAATCGATCTCCGTCACCTCGTGGCAGATCGCCGAGGGCCTGGTCGTACGTGCGGTTTTCACGCACGATGTAGAAAATATGCTTGATCGGGAGCTTTAGCCCTTGTTTTGGGTCAAAGAACGGAGTTCCGGCCTTTACCTGCTGGGTCCACACGGGAAGCCGGGCAGCAATCTCGGACAAGGGGATACTCGAAAGCGAACCCTTGAGCAGAGTCAAAACGTACTGCGGGCCGCCGAGTTCCGTTACGGCCTGTGGGCCGTCGACATTTGGCCGGCGAGGGAGCACGCCTTTTCCGCTGAGTACAAAGAGTCTGTCGTTTTCGACCAGAACCTTGGTCGGGTAAAAGCCGGTCGGGACGTAGCCCGCCAAACGTTTTGTCGCTAGGTCGATCACGGCGACGTCGTTGGTATTGGCCTGCGTGACATAGAGTCTTCCATTATGGGCTGAGCACGACGTCGGAGCACTGCCGAACTTACCGCCGGGCCACGCTACCGAGATCGTTGTGAGTGTATTGTCCGATTTCGTATCGATCACCGTCACATCATCGGAATTTTGATCGACGACAAAGAGCCGGCTGCCATCGGTACACATGTTTTGGGGCGTTTGCCCGACGGCGACCGAGCCGACTCGGGTCAGTTGCCGGTCAAAGATCACCACGGCGTTCTCACCGGCATTTGTGACATAAAGCTTGCCGCCGAGAAACTTAACAGATTGCGGATAAAAGCCGATCGATGCTTCGTGTTCGATCGCTCCCGATGTTGTGTTGAGGATCACTATCTTGCCTTGGCGATAGATGCCTTTCCCAAAATCCTCAGGACTGTTTGCCGCGACCATATAGACGGCCGCGATGTGCTCGGCGTCGATCGCCGTTAGACCGGCGACGTAGCCGTCGACCTGATATTCGCGGACCGTTTGGAAACTGTCGTTATAACGGTAAATCTTGCGGCTGACACCGCCGCTGACATAGAGGTCGCCACCCGGAACTACCGTAGCTCCCGGATAGAGAGCCGGCACGTGGAGAATCCTGACGACCCGCATCGTCGCCGGGTCGACGACGGAGATCTCAGGGGTCTCTTTTACGTAATATCCGGCGTTAATAACAACGATGTGGCCGGCAAAGTTTACCGCCTCCATCGGCAGACGCCCGACCTCGGCCTGCTGGCCCGCCGGAGCGATCTGCCAGCCATTCGGTAGCACCGTCATTCCGGCGTTCGGACGCGATAACCGTTGGGCTCGGGCGGCGTGGCGAAGGGCACGTTCGTACGGGGTCTTTTTGATCGTCTCCCACAATTCGCGGTTGATCGATTCTTCCTGACCCGCTTCATCAAAATCGGTATCACGAACAGCCGGCTTCGTTTTGGTCTGCGCGGGTGAAACGGCGGTAAAAGCGGTCGCGCACAGGAGGAAAGCGATGGCGGCAAATAGGTTGTTTTTCATTTTTTGATCCCGCAATAAACCGGTGGTTTGACGACGTCGCTCGATCG
>JAYVUD010000441.1:0-4669 GCA_043788335.1 Chloracidobacterium sp.
CAGCTCAACACCGATCGGTCAAAATCGTATGAACAATCGATCGGGAGCGACGTCGCGAAGATCGAAGAGATCCACGCTGAGGCAAAATTGATGTTGAACGAGGCCGAAACGCGTCTGCAGATGATAGAAGCCGCGGCCGTACGCGGTTCGAGCATCGCCGATTCGGAGATCGCCTTAAAGAAGCTATCGGCCCGCGCCTCCGAATTGCCGCTCGCTCTCGAAGAAGCCAAAATGACCCAGGAGATCAGAGCCGAGCTCGAAGCCGAGGATATTAAAATGGAAAAAAACGCCGCCCTATGAAAAAGGCAGCGTCAATGTTATCTGAAAGTTTGGCGAAGGAAACCGCAATGTCGTTCGGACGTATGAATTGAACCTGTATTTAGACAGGTGGGTGGCCTTCTGCTCTCGCGAGCATCGGAGCCGATCGCTATGGCGTTTCTCCCTTAAGAGACCGCACTGAGACCGGCATTAGCCTCCCGGCATTCATATGTTGGCTCAATTGTATGTTCGTCCGTGGACGAGCAAAGCAGAAAACTCCTTTCGCCTGGAAAGACTATATCACAGTGGCGATGTGATTAGAAGCACAAAATCAAGCTACTGAGCTACCTCAGAATTAAGCTGCACGACATCACGATGTTTGAGAATACGGTCGAGCATTTCGCTGCATTCTGAGCTCCGTACAGCGAGGTTTGCGTCTGACTGAGAGTACGCACCTTTGAGCTGGTGATACTCGTCGGCGATGTGCAGGGCGGCGAGGATCGCCACCTTTAGCGAGTCGACGGTAAGCGTGCCGGACGAGATCTCACGCATCTTGGCATCGACGTAATCGGCCAGATCGAGGATGTAGTCGTTGTCGCCGTCGGAACGGATGCTGTATGTTTGGTTGTATATCTCGACCCGCAGGGATCTTTCTTCGGGGTTGGTTGCCATTTTTGATTATCTCCCAACGGCTGCTGCCACTTCGGGGTCGATCACGGTCATTGCCTCGAGCATCGCCTCGACCTTTAGCTGGATCGCGTCACGTTCGTTCAGCAACTCATTGAGCTTTGCCTCAAGGGCACGTTTGTCCTCGTGATCGGTCGAAAACTCAAGCCGGAGACTGTCTGCTTCGGCCTTATACCGGTCGCGTTCTTCCTTGAGTTTTTTGACGAATTCAACCGTCAGATAAATTTTGTCCTCAAGATGAGAGAACTTTTCCATTCCCGATAGGCCGTTCATTAGGAGGTCTCCACGTTGGTAAAAATTTACTCAGAAATGTGATTATCAGGACTTTTGCAGAAAACTTCAAGTAAAATCTTAAGGTAGTGTTAAATTCGCGGCCGTATAGATAGCGTTTCTGCCAAATTTTCCACGATTTGCTGATGTAATGCATCAATTTCCGCTTCGACCAGCGTACGATCGCCGCTCCGGTATTCGAGGCGAATCGTTAATGAACGTTCATCGTCGGCCATACCTTTGCCATCGTAAATATCGACAAAATCGACTCCGCGGAAAAGATCGCTTTGCTGATGCTGCAGAGCACCGACAACGGACGAGAACGCAAAATCACGCTTTACCAAAAATGAAACGTCCCGCGAAACGCCCGGATATTTGGGCAGCGGCCGATAGACGGGCGACTCAGTGACCGCATTTAGCACGGTTTGAAGGTTGATCTCGGCGACATAAACCGGTTGCCGAAACTTATAGCTGGCCGCCACATCGTCGGCAAGTCGGCCGAGATAGCCGACCGTCTCGCCGGAAATCGATATCGCCGCCGTCTGTCCTTTTCGTAGATGCTTGGCGTCCGCCGCCGCAAATTCAAAGTGCTCGACGCCGGTCGTTCGCAACGCCGTCTCGACCGCACCCTTTGCATCGTAGAAATCGAGTTCGCGATCCACCATTGCACGGCCCTCATAAATGTCCCCGCCCGTGACGACGAGTGCCATCAATTGCTGCTCGATCGGCGGTTCGGCAAAGCCGTCAGAGGCGGCGAATGCCTTTCCGATCTCAAACAGGCAAACATTCTTACGCTGTTGATTAAAATTATGCCGCACGGCCGCGAGCAGGCCCGGCAAAAGCGTGGCCCGCATTCTGACAGCACCCTCGATCACGGCATCGTTGAGAGTGACTAGATCTGCATTGGGCAAACCGGGCACCGTCACATAGATATCGTCGTGTTTGGTGTCGATAAAGCTGTACGATATGGCCTCGTCAAAACCGATATCCACGAGCGACTGCCTGAGCAACTTTTGTCGGAGCTCCGTCGGTTGATACTCGCCCGCACCGTATGCCGGCGGCAGTTCGATGCCGATATTCTCGTAGCCCGCGTGACGTGCGATCTCCTCGACGAGATCCTCTTCGATCGCGATATCGTGCCGCCAAGAGGGCGAGGCGAAAGAGCGAGCATGGTTGTCCGGATCGGCGTCATCCACCATCGGCATAATGCCCAAAGCGGACAAGATCCGGATGCATTCCGAGGTTTCGACCCGCAGGCCGGTCAACCGAAGTACAGCCGCGGAAATATCATTGGACACAACTGAATCGATTAGACCGGCTGTCGGATATATGTCGATCAGATCGCCGGCAGTACCACCGGCGAGTTCGCATATGAGATGTGTCGCCCGTGCCGAGGCTCGCAGGAGGTTCTCAATATCGACGCCGCGTTCGAAACGGTAGCTCGCCTCGGTCGCGAGGTTTAGCGATCTAGACGTTGCCCTTATGTTACCACGCCTAAAATAGGCGACCTCAAGTAAAACGTTAACTGTCGAATCGGTAATGCTCGAGTCCATCCCGCCCATGATCCCGCCGATGGCCGCCGGCTTTTCCGCATCGCAAATGGCAAGCATTGTTTCGTCTAACTTGCGTTCCACCTCATCCAGGGTCGTGATCGTTTCGCCGGCCCGCGCCCGCCGCACCACTATCCGCCGGCCGGAAAGTCGGTCGATGTCAAACGCGTGCATCGGCTGCCCAAGCTCGTGCATTACGTAATTGGTGATGTCCGCTACGTTGTTGATCGACCGCTCGCCGATCGCCTCGAGCCGGTCAACGAGCCACTGCGGCGACGGACCGATCTTTACATCCGTGATCATTCTGGCAGTAAAACGGTGACAAAGGTCAGGATCTTCGATCGAAACGACTTCGCCCGCGAGCACGGCGGGCAGAGGGACTTCGTTTCCGGCGTCTACCCGAGGGTTCAAAGGTGTATCGGTAATTACACCGAGTTCACGAGCCACGCCCAGGTGCGACAGACAGTCCGGCCGATTCGACGTCAGGTCGATATCGAATACAAGATCATCCCCATGCCCGTGGATGCCCTCGACAGCCAAACCAACGCGCGTCAAACGTTCGCCGACTTCGGCCGGCGAGAGTCGTGTATCTATGAGGTCTTTTAGCCAGTGGTAGCTGATATTCATTAAAATTTACTCACTCGGTTGCCAGATCACCTTCCCTTTGCGATCGATGTACCCGGACTTTGAGCCGCTAAGGATCAAAGCGAATCCTCCCTTGAAACCGCTTACCCAGTGAAAGTTGGGTTCAATTACCCATTTCCCGGACTTGTCGATAAAACCGGTGAGAGATGCGCCGTTCTCAACCGCCGCAAGGCCATCGGAAAATCCGCTTGCATCTGAAAATTGAGGCTCAATAACAAAATTGCATTGTTTGTCGATAAATCCGTATTTATTTCCTACACGGACGGGGGCAAGTCCCTCTGAAAAATTGCCTGGATTCTCAAACGATTTATCGCACAGCAGTTTTCCGTCTCTATTCTTAAAATTGTAAAGGCTATCATAGCCCTTTTTCGTGCGTTCGACTTCGACGATTATCGCGTCATCACTAAACCAATGGACGGAAGCGGAATCCAGCTTCCACAACTCGCGTCCGGATGTATCCATGACGTAGCTCTCGGATATCATGCCCTCATACTTTTTGCTATAGCCAAGGCTTCGCGAGACTATAGCCATTCCACCGTCAAAGCCTCGACTGATCCCATCGTAATCGCCCGCTACGGCCCATCCACCCGATCTGTTTACGAACCGTCTTACCCATTTGCCTTTTCGAGGATACGCGTCCATCCATTCGATATTCTTATCGTAGTATCCGATCGCAGCAAAACCCTCGGAGAAACTCTCGGCTTCCTCAAACTTGGGTTGAACAACCCATTTGCCGTTGCGATCAACATAACCCCAAAGTTTGCCAAGTTGCACCAAAGCAAGGCCTTCGCTGAAGCTGATAGCCCAATCAAAACTTGCCGGAATTGCTACCTTTCCATGCTTGTCAATAAATCCCCATTTAGCATTTGAAGCCTCAAAAGGGGCTAGTCCCTCATTGAACGACCCGGCGTCGCGGAGTTTCGCCCGAATAACCAATTGTCCATTGGCATTGATGAAACCGACCATGCCGTTGACGCTGACTTTCGCAAGACCTTCTGAAAAGCCCTTTCCCCAAATAGAAACGGCGGAAGGGTAGATCGTAAAGCACCGGTTATCTGAAGCGGACGCCGGAAATCCTAATTTGTCACAGAATTTGCGGTTCTTCTTATCGTCCTTGGCAGTTTGTCTAGCCTTTAAGATGTCCTCTTTCTGATCACTGCCTTGCGCGTGTAAATAGATAGTTGCAAGACCTACGACCACGAAAAGGAGTAATAGTCTCTTTACAATGTTCACCTGAACTGCTCTAAAAATCGCACGTC
>JAYVUD010000442.1:0-6056 GCA_043788335.1 Chloracidobacterium sp.
GGGTCAGTCGCGTCAATGCAGACGATATCGACGTCACGCTTTGCCTGACGGTGCTGGAAACCGTCGTCCAGCACGAACGACGAGACACCAAAATTATCCCTTGCCCACGCCGCGGCAGCTACCCGATCGGGGTCGGCGACGATTATCGCCTTGCCCAGTAAGCGGCGAGCCATCTCGACCGGTTCGTCGCCGCCGGTCCGGGCGTCAACAAGGATCTCGTTTCCGGCCGAGACCAAAACCCGGCTTTTCGGATTTGCCCGTCCGTAACCGCGTGTCAGAATGCCGACCCGTTTGCCCCGGGCGGCAAACTTCTCGCTGATCAGGATCACAAGCGGCGTTTTGCCGGTGCCGCCGGCGGTAATATTGCCGACGCTGACCGTTCGACCGCCGAGATCGAACGTCTTGGCCCGCCCGCTCTCGAAACGGGCGTTACGAATATCTGATATTTTGGCGTAGATCGAGCTTAACGGCGTCAGCATTGAGGACAATTTTGGAACGATGCACGGCCGGCGTGCAAGTCGCAGATCATGATTTAATTACTCCGAATTGAGGGGGACCGTTGGCAGCGAGTTATTTCTTGTTTGTCGTCTGTATCAGGCGTTCAAGCTTGTTCTGAGCCTGGCCGCTGTCGATGCTCTGTTCCGCAAGCCGGGCGGCGTGGATCGGGTCCTTTGCCATGTTACCGATGACGAGGGCGGCGGCGGCATTCATGACGATCAGGGAGCGAGCCTCGTCGCGGCGTTTGCTCGCGAGTACGTCGAGGATTATGGCCGCACTCTCTTTCGCGGTTTTGGTGCGGAGATGGGCGATCTTACCGCCCTTGAGGCCAAAATCGTTTGGCGTCAGCTTAAACGCTCGGGTTTGGCCATTTACAACCTCGATCACATCAGTCGGAGCACCCAGCGTGATCTCATCGAGGCCATCCTCGCCGTGGACGACCCACGAGCGTTCTGCCTTGAGCAGCGAGAGAGCCTTGGCGACGGGTTCGACTAGCGAGCCGTGCCAGACGCCGATGATCTGGCGTGAGATGCCTGCGGGGTTAGCCACGATTCCCAACACGTTCAGACACGTTCGAATGCCAAGGCTGCGGCGGACGTCGCCGATCCGGCGGAGCGACGGGTGAAATTTCGGGGCGAACAGAAAGCAGAGGCCGACGCCGGAAAGACTGGCCTGCGCGACGGCTGGTTCGCCGGCGACCTTGACGCCGAGTTCACCGAGCACATCGGCACTGCCGGAACGGCTCAGAATGCCGCGGTTGCTCTGTTTGGCTATCGTCAGGCCGGCTCCGGCGGCAACAAACGCTGCGGCGGTTGAGACATTGAATGTTTTTATCGCGGACGAACCGGTCCCGGTGATGTCGACCGACATCTTATGCGGCGATTTGATCGGGATGGCAAGTTTTCGCATTACGGCCGCCATGCCCGCGAGTTCCTCAAACGTCTCGCCTTTTGCGGTCAGTGCGGTCAATGCTCCGGCGATCTGGACGGTGTCGGCATTGATGTCGCTCAATGCCCTAAAAAATGCTGCCGCCTCACGCGCCGACAGGTCCTCGCCGCGTATCAAACGCGCGAGATAGGGGAACAGCGGCGTTTCGGCCTTGCTATTGGTCGCCGCGAGCGGCGAAGAAAGCAGCCAATCTGATCTCTGACCTTTCATATTGAAAGCCTAAATTTGGGAGGAAACTGCAGGGGCGGGACGAGCGTTTTGTGAAACGGCCGCCTGCTACTAATATCTCAGAGTTTGAGGAAGTTTTGCAATAACTTTTTACCGTGCTCGGTCAAAATCGACTCGGGATGAAACTGAACGCCCTCGATCGTCATCGTCCGATGACGCAAACCCATTATCAAACCGTCAGGCGACTCGGCCGAAATTTCGAGTTCCGCCGGCAGCGATTTGCGTTCAACGATCAGCGAATGGTAACGTCCGGCGGCGAACGGGTTCGGCAGATCGGCGAATATCGTCCGGCCGTCGTGTCGTATCTCAACCGGCTTTCCGTGCACCGGCACCGGCGCCCGTACGACTTTGCCGCCAAAATGCCGGCCGATCGCCTGATGGCCGAGACAAACGCCGAGGATCGGCACGCGCCCGGCGAACCGTTCGATCACCGCGAGCGACACGCCGGCCGAATCGGGCGTTCCAGGGCCCGGCGATATCAGTATTCGCTCAGGCCGGAGATCCGCCTCGATCTCGTCGAGCGACACTTCATCATTTCGGACGACTTTCATTTCCGCCCCCAACTCGCCGAGATATTGGACAAGGTTGTAGGTGAACGAGTCGTAATTATCGATAACAAGCAACATTTTTTTGAAAACGATTTGCAACTTTCCGCCGTGCGGAACATTCTTTGTTTACTATATCGCCCAATAACTTTATCATAAACGGGCATTCAGACGAGGCCGAACATATGTCCCCAAAACTGCTTTCATTAGCTCTGATCTTAATATTGGTTGGCCTCGCCGCCGGACAGGCGACGTCGAATAAGGCGGCCGAGGACGCGGCGAAACTCGAAAAAGACGCCATCGAGTTTTTGCACGAGACGTCCGTCGACGTCGGGACGCTCAGGTCGGCCGAGAACCGTATCAGCTTTAACTCGGAACTCGCGTCGCTGATGTGGTTTCACGACGATAAAGAGGCGCGGGCGATGTACGGCAATGTCGTCAGCGATTTCAAACAGCTCCTGATGCAGTTTGACGCCGAGATGAATATGGCCGTTCCCGCGACCGATGACGATCCCGGCAGCGGCGGTTTTTTTGGCGGGTACGGCAGGTCAAAGGTCGAACGCAAGTTTCGTATCGCGATGGCGGTCCGCCAGCAGATCGCCATGAGCCTCGCCGAACACGCTCCGGATCTCGCCTACAACTTTTTTTACGACAGCCTTAATCTGGTTTCGAACCCGCAGTTTAGAAAGGAGACCGAGGTCGCTGATAAAAATTTTGAATTTCAGTTGATGAAGCAGATCGCCGATAGCAACGCCGCCAAAGCGGCCGAATACGGCAAGGAATCGATAAAGGCCGGGCTCGACGCAAACCATATCGAACTCCTGAAAAAGATCTACGACAAGGACCCCGAGAAGGGAGTCGAATTTGGTGCGAACATTTTGAGCCGGTTAAAAAGCGACAAAGCGAGCGTCAAGAACCAATACGTTTACAGCAGTTTGCTGCGGTATGGGGCGTCGAACCTGGACGCGTCGAAAAAACCGGGCGGCAAGAAGGCCATTTATTCAGAGAGCGATCTGCGTGATATTGCCGAGCAGTTTGGACAGGAGATACTGGACAAAGCCGGCACGAACGGCGAGGAAGACTACTCCGGGATATCGTTCGTGGGCGAGATCGAAAAATACGCTCCGGGCCGGGCAGCCCAGATCCGTGCAAAACTTCGTAAGTCGCTGCCGAAAGTCACGTCGTTGGGCAATGTGAGCAATACGGCAATGGTCGTCGACGGCGACACCGGAAATTCGAATACAAGTCCGGGCACGAGCCAATACCAGCAAAAGATGAAGCAGCAGCAGGAACGCGAAAACGCACAAAAGAAACTGCTCGAGGATATCAGCGGCCTCGGTACCAAACCGTTGCCCAAAGACGATCGTGACAAGGTCGTCGCCCAGGCTCGAAAGATCATCGCGGAAACGCCGGGCAAGGACAAAAAGATCGTCGCCCTCAGTATGCTCGCCGCTCAGGTTGCAAAAGCCGGCGACCGGGAACTCGCGGACGAGATAATGCGTGACGCCGAACGTTTGGTCAATCCGCAGCCGAAAAATTATCAGGACTTTTTGCTCAGTTGGATGCTTGCCAGCGGTTATGCCGAGGCAAATCCGGACAAGGCGTTTCCGATGCTCGAGAGCACGATTTTGCGGGCAAATGACACGATCGCGGCGTTTGTTAAGGTTGCCGAGTTTATCGACACAGCCGACGAATTGGTCGCTGACGGTGAGGTGCAGGTCGGCGTGTTCGGCGGTTCTATGATCCGCGATCTGACGAGCGAACTCGGGATGGCTAACGGTACGATCAAATCGCTTGCGAGATCGGATTTCAAAAAAACCAAGAACCTCGCGAACACATTTGACCGGACCGAGATCCGTGTTTTGGCAAAAATGATGGTCCTGCGGGCCGTCCTTGAAAAGGACAGTAAACCGGGGAAAGTTTACGCGTCGCCCTCTGAACCGGCGGACACCGTGGAACCACCAAGCCCCGGCAACCTGCCGGGCAGATATTAACCGAGACTCGTTCCCATTAGCCATTGCCCGCCGTCGACGACGAGCGTGACACCATTGATGTAGCTTGCGGCGCCGGACGTCAGGAATAATGCTGCATTTTCGATGTCGACGATGCGTCCAAAACGGCCGAGCGGTATCTTTCGCGTGATCTTTTCTTTCAGACCCTCGGGCAGGAGGCGTTTCATTCCCTCGGTGTCCTCGATCGGGCCCGGGGCGATGCCGTTGACGCGGATACCGTGACGGCCCCATTCGGCTGAGAGGTTACGGGTAATGGCGTCGACGCCCGCCTTGGCCGCCGAGACGTGGATCTGCATTGGCGTGGCGAGATAGTGGAGCGTGGCGGAAATGTTGAGGATCTGGCCGCCCGACTTTTTAAGCTCGGCAAACGACGCACGGCAGACGTTGAACGTGCCCTTGGTGTCGATATCGACGACGGTGCCGAAACCGTTAGCCGAAAGCTGGTCGGCGGCGCAGAGAAAATTACCCGCCGCTCCGTTAACGACGATGTCTATTTGGCCATAATGCTCGGCCGTCGCGGCGATCGCCCGTTCGACCGCCTCGTAATCGCGAACGTCCGCCGCGGCACACAGGCACTCGCCGCCGCCCGCCTCGACCAGCTTTTTCATCGCTTCGAGATTTTCGATCTTGCGGCTGACGATGGCAAGTTTGGCACCGTGCTCGGCAAACGCCCGGGCGACGCCGCCCGTGATTCCCGTGCCGCCGCCCGTTACAAACGCCACCTTACCCTGTAAAATATCGTTGGCAAATACTTTTTCCATATAGTCGTGGATTTTAGCATAGGAGCTTAAGAAAGAAACCACAGATGAACACGGATGAACACAGATTTTTTGAGAGACGGGATTTTGTGAAAGCGACGCTCAAAAAGATCCTGTTCTTATCTGTGTCTATTTGTGTCTATCTGTGGTTAATTCTCCTATCTTCCTGCGCAACCAAGCCCACGGATATGAGGACGTTGGTCCCGGCGGAAACACTCGTTTATCTTGAGACAAACGATCTCGCCGCCGCTCTTCAGCCGATCGTCGACAGCAAGCCGTTCGGCGAGGCGGCAAAGTCAAAACCCGACCTTTCTGCTCTGAAGGGCGTCCAACTGGCTGTTGCGATAACCGGATTTGAGACCCGCGAAGAAAAGCTGACCGACGAACACTCGGTCGGACGCGTGCAGCCGCATTTTGTTGCGGTCGCTGATACGCACGCGTGGAATTATCAGGCGGCTAAATTTGCCGAAATGAAGCTCGGATCATTTGTCGCTAAGATCTACGATAGCGAACCGACCCTCGAGAGCTCGGACAAGAACGGCGGCAAATACTTCATTTGGACAGCCAAAGACGGCCGCAAAGCGTTTGCCCAGGTCGTAGACAGCGTCATATTCTTTGGCAACGATGAGTCCGCGATCGACAAATGCCTCGCCGTCCGCCGCGGCGAAGCCGACAGCATTATAAAAACCGGCAAGATCAAGCCCGCCGACCCCGCAACCCTCGCCGCCGGTTACGTCTCGACCGATGGGATTGCCCAACTCGCCAATATCATCGGCCTGAAATTTGCCACCGAGGCTGGTGAGGATGGTGAGGTTCAATCCGCCATCGCCGGTATCGTGCCGCAGCTCCTGCGGGGCTTGATCACTGAGATCAGTTGGACGTCGACAAAAACAGAGAAGGGCATTGAGGACAAGTACTCGATCTCTATGCCTCCGGATGTTGCGAATGTTTTTAATGAAACGATGGCGGCCAACGAAGATCAATTTCCCGGGATTTCTAGCGAGTTACCGGCAGATATTCCCACAGCGACATTTTACGAATTCAAAAACGCGCAGGTTGCCTGGCGT
>JAYVUD010000443.1:0-10060 GCA_043788335.1 Chloracidobacterium sp.
TCAATGATCAACGTCCGGTCTCGGTGTCCAAGTCAATCACTGACAGTCAGGAAGGCGGGCTTGCCCCCGCCAGTGCGGCATATTCAGGCCAGTCTCGCCTTGACCGCTTCGCTCACGAGTTTACCGTCGGCGGATTTGCCGGCGAGTTTTGCCATTGCAGCTTTCATCAGTGTGCCCATGTCTTTCATTGACGATGCACCGGTCTCGACGGCGGCATCATCGACGGCGGCGTGGATCTCATCGATGGTCGCGGCCTGAGGCAGGTAGACGTCGATGAAGGCGATCTCAGCAGCCTCTTTGGCGGCGAGTTCAGGTCGGCCGGCCTTTTCGTAACTCTCGATCGAATCGCGGCGTTGTTTCACCAGCGATTGCAGGGCCTTGGTGATCTCGTCGTCGGTCAGTTCGCCGCCTTTGTCGATCTGGCGGTTCATTAGATTGGCCTTGACCATCCGGAGCGTCGACAATTTGTCGGCATCCTTGGCCTTCATCGCAGCGGTCAGGTCGGAAATGATCGTGTCTTTTAAGCTCATGTCGCTAGTCTAAGGTTCAGCGTGCAGATACTCAAGTCGCTGCGGTGTTCGACAGACTGTCACGGGCCGACCGCAGTATGTTAATCTGTCGGTTCCACTATGAAGCTACGCTGGCGGTTCGGGATCATTGCGGGGTTGATTTTGGCGGGTTTTTCGCTGTATCCGCAGATGAGGCTGGTGTATATGCGCGGCGGTGCGTGGAACGGCAATTACGCGTACAGCGACGTTGATGAGGTGGCATATGCGGCGTATCTGGGAGCCCTCATCGACGGCCGCCCGCGACGAAATGATCCGTACACGGGCCGCGACGCTTCGCCCGAGCATCCGCAGGCCGAATCGCTGTTTTCGATCCAATTTGCCGCTCCGTATACGGTGGCGATACCGGCACGGGTACTCGGGATCGGAGTACCGTGGGCGATGTCCATATCCGGCGCGGTTGCAGCGTTTCTGACGGGGTTGGCCCTGTTTTGGCTGATCCGGATGTTCACGGCGGACGACTGGTTCGCGATGGCGGGCAGTCTGGTCGTGATGCTATTCGGCACGCTTACGGCAGGCGAAGGGGCGATACTTGAGATCGTCAAAGGTGAAATTTCGTATCCGTTCCTGCCCGGTTTCAGGCGATACGTACCGGCGTTGGCGCTGCCGGCGTTTTTTGCGTTGATCGGGCTGGTCTGGCAGATGATCAACCGCGAAACGGACGAAAATAGCGAAAATGAAGTCGTAAGGAATATTGCCTCGTTGCCTCGTCGCGTATTCTCGATATCAATCATTTTCGCGATTCTCGCGTTCGCGTATACTGTCTTTTCGTATTTCTATGTCTGGACGGCCGCGTTGGCATGGTTTGCGAGTTTGGCTATATTGGTGCTTGTTTTGCGGCCGTTGAGTTGGCGAGACGACGTGCGGAAATTACTACTCGTCGGCTGCGGTTTTGTCCTGGTATTGATACCCTATTTCTGGCTCTTGACGGATAGGCCGTCGGCGATGGATAGCTTTCAATTGATCGTCAATACACATGCTCCGGACCTGCTGAGATTGCCGGAATTGATCAGTGGAGGCGTGCTATTGGTTGTTCTCGCCGGTGTGGCGATGCGGAAATTTCCCGCGAGCGAGAGGTCGGTCCTGTTGATATTGTCGCTGTCGCTGACCAACTTTGCGATATTCAACCAGCAGATCATCACGGGGAGATCTTTGCAGCCGGTACATTATCAGGTCTTCGTCGGTAACTATGTGGCGGCTCTCGCATTGGTTTTGGCGGGCTGGATGATCTGGAGGCACACGAAATTGGGTGTCGTGCCGCGGCTCGCGTCGGCCGTGATCGCTCTCTTGGCAATTTCGTGGGGTTCGGTCGAATGTGCGTACACGATCCCGCTTCTCGACGAGGCAAATCTGCACCGCGATATTTCATTCACCGTCTCGAAGCGGCTTCGCGAACTCGACAAGACGATCGATAAGGAGCATCAGAGGACCGTTCTTGCGTTCGACCTGTTCGAGGCCGACGAGATACCGTCCGCCGCACCGCAAAACGTCCTGTGGGCCCGGCATCAGGCGGCATTCGCCGGGCTGACCCGGGCTGAGTCCGAGGAGAGGTTCCTAAAGTACTTGTATTATCTCAATATCAACGGCCAAGCGCTCGAGTATTTTCTCCAAAAGGATTTCGTTACGATAACAGCTCTTTTCGGTTGGGACCGGCATTCGGCTAGACTGAGTGCAGCGGCCCGGCCGCTGACACAGGCCGAGATATCGAATGCGGTTAAACGGTACGATGAGTTTCGGCGAAATTTCAAATTGGCGGACGCCGCCGATCCGCTTATATCCTATGTTGTCGTCCCGAACGGTGACCGTGCTGACCTGATCAGCGTTCGGCGTTGGTATGAGCTCGACGACGGCGAGGCTCTGGGCGATTCGATATTGTACCGGGTCACGCTGAGAACGGCACCGCGAGAATAGAACAGATGAAAGTTGCGATCATCACCGCCGTTTTGGCGGGCATATTTGTTAGCTGTCTTGCGCTCTATCCGCAGTATCATCTTCGTCAGATACGCGGGGTCGATTACAATGGGGCGTTTGCCACCTACGATCTCGACGAGATGGCATACGCGGCCTATCTTCAGGCGGTGATCGACGGCCGTCCGCGAAAGAATGATCCGTATACCGGCCGCGATGCGTCGCCCGACAGTCCTCAAAGCGAATCGTTGTTTTCGATCCAGTTCGTTACCGCCTATATTGCGGCTGTTCCGGCGCGCGTACTCGGGATCTCGGCCGCCGGAATGATGCCGGTGATCTCGGTGTTTTCAGCATTCTTTACGACGCTGGCGTTGTTCTGGATATCTTTTTTGGTCACACGCAACACTTGGTTGTCGCTAGCCTGCGCTCTGGCCGTGGTCGCCGGTGGAGCATTGATCAGCGGGATCGGTGTGATCGGCGAATTTTCCGAGGGCGGCGTTGCGTATCCATTTCTGCCCTTTCTGCGGCGACATATCCCCAGTATGTCGTTCCCGTTCATGTTCGCATTTTTCGGATGTCTTTGGCGGGGAATGCACAGTTCGGAAACCGTGAAGAGGACCGTTTGGGCGGTCGCGGCCGCGCTTTGTTTCGCGGTATTGTTGTTTTCGTACTTTTATCTATGGACGACGGCGATAGCGGCGTTTTTACTGATCTCGCTTTTCGTGCTGGCAACCGACCGCGAGCATTTCAGCAGCAATTTCAAGTTCGTCGCGACTTATGGAGCAGCTTTGCTGCCGTTCGTCGCCGCGTACGTATGGCTTTTGACCGGGCGAAGCGCGAACACGGACCGGACGCAGCTTTTGGTCTTTACACACGCCCCCGACCTTAACCGCAATATCGAGATCATTGGCATCGGCGTCGGGGCGATCGTACTCATTCTCTTACTGATCAGATCTCGCGGGATCGAGCGGGCGGAGGCGGCATTTGTGGCCGCACTCGGCCTTACGTCGGTCGTCGTTTTCAACCAGCAAGTGCTCAGCGGACGCTCGCTGCAGCCGTTTCACTACGAATACTACTCGGCAAACTACGTCGCCATTTTTGCAGTAGCTCTGCTTTTCGCGTTACTCGTCGGTCAGATCGGCACTAGGTTCCAGCCCATCAGGGCGGTCATCGTGGCTGTGGCGGTTCTTGCGGCAGTATCGTGGGGAATCTTCGAAACCGTCGAATCCGCAAAACTGTGGGATGACGCAAACGTCATTCGCGACGAAGCGATGCCGGTAAATCTGCGCATACGCGAGCTCGCCGCTTTGCCAGATCAACTGGTGACGCTCAACCCCGAGCCCCTGCAGGCAGACAGTCAGCCGTCGGTGGCACGGGCCGCCCTGCTGTGGGCGAGGCACCAGCATACGTTCTCAGGGATCACTGGGCAGGACGAGAATCGGGCACGATATTACAGGTTACTCTACTATTCCGACCTGGACGGCACGTGGCTGAAAGACGCTCTGAAAGGCTGCAACAATATCGAAGCGTGCATGGCCCTGTTTGGCTGGGATAGGTTTAATTCGACGCTCTCGGCCAATGCTCGCCCGCTGACCGTAGGCGAGATGGATGACGAGGTGCGTGATTATGAGAGATTTGTTGCGGAATTTAGTCGGCAAGAGGCGTTAGAACCGGTTCTGAATATGCTGGTGATCCGCGATGACGATCGTACGCGTTTCGACAATCTCGATCGATGGTATGAGATCGGACCGGCCGAGCCGCACGGAAAGTATCTGATCAGGAAGCTAACGCCAAAGCCACAATAAAAAAGCCGTCCGGTAAACGGACGGCCAAAAATGGTATTGCTAAATAAATATAAAAACTACTTAAGCGGCCAGTAGGTCGTTTGACGTTTCCGCAAACACTCGGCGGCCATTCAAAGCATCGTCAATGATCTCCCGAACGGCTGACGCATCAGGATTTACATCCATACGGACGCATGCCCGGAGATGTCTGATTATGCCTTCGGTTGCGATCTCAAGCGTGTCACCGTTCAATTTTGAAAAACGGCGTGCCTGAATATGGTCAATTTGCAAAACTCTGTCTTGCAATGTCATGGGTCTAGCTGCTGCCACGTTATATTCTCCTTATGAATGAAATTCTCCCGAAACCGGAAGATCGCAGTTTGCATCACTTTCGCAAACCGCACCAAAGAACTCTCCTAATCGTTCTCCGGCCCTAATAGGCTGAAATCCACAACAATACCTCTGCTGTCGAAATGTACGAGCGCCTTCGTTTCAACCTGTAAGAAGATGTTAACAAAGAAAATATCGATTTGTCACTACTTTTTTTTTTCAAATCGAGATTTTTTTTCAAAAATGGCGTAAAAAATAAGAACGGCAGACCACAAAATCTGCCGTTCCTACAGTTTATTACTACGATATCAGGTGCTTTTAACCGACAGCGTCTTTGATCGCTTTGCCGATGCTGAACTTGACCGTCGTCTTCGCCGGGATCTTGATGGTAGCACCAGTTGCCGGGTTGCGGCCTTCGCGAGCTTTGCGGTGCGTTTTCTTCAGCTTGCCAAAACCGGGCAGGGTGAATTCACCGTTTACCTGAACTTCGCTGGTCGCGAGAGCTGCGAGAGCATCGAAGAGTCCCTTAACGTCGGTTTTTTTAAGTCCTGACGTTTCCGCTAATTGATTGACGATTTCTGTCTGTGTCAAACGAGCCATAATTTATCTGACCTCCAAATTTGGGTTGTATTTTAAGTAAATCTCAGTTTTTCAATTTGCCCGGAAAAAATGCACCGGATCAAAAGTGTTGCGGGAATAGCTGCCTTTGTGAGCAAGAATGGTCGGGGCGGCAAGATTCGAACTTGCGGCCTCACGGTCCCAAACCGTGCGCACTACCAGGCTGTGCTACGCCCCGCGTGTCTCATATAGAAACGATTCCAAGTGTCGAATTCTAAGGCGGAAATCGCGTTCGGTCAAGTCAAATACCCATGTTATCGCGTAAAAATGGGATTATTTGGGCAAATGCACGTGCTCGATGGCTAATTTGGTGCTTGACGGCCGGTGAAAGCTCCCCGAAAGTCTCTTTGTAGCCCTCCGGAATAAAGACAGGATCGTAGCCAAATCCACCGTCGCCGCGAGGTTCCGCAGCTATCACGCCGCAACATTCACCGCGGGCGGTGAACAATATCGCGCCGGATGGATCGGCGATAGCCGTCTCGCAAACGAAGCGAGCCCGCCGGTCGCGGTTGCCGGTTCGCGCTATCTCGCCAAGAACAAGTTCCGTTTTCTCGGCGAAACTCATTCCCTCGCCGCCGTAACGAGCAGACAGCACGCCGGGCCGGCCGCCGAGTGCTGCGATCTCGAGACCGGAATCGTCCGCGAGCGTAAATGTTCCAGTGACTTCAGCGTAGCCCGCAGCTTTGAGGACCGCATTTTCTGCAAATGTCGAGCCGGATTCGTCAACCTCGGCGACATGCGGGTGGTCGGCCAATGTACTTAGTTCCAACTCTAGGCCGTCGAGCATTGTTCGGTACTCGCGGAGTTTGCCCTGATTAAAGGTTGCGATCGTTAGCAGCGATATCAATTTGCTCATATTTCAAATTATGATCGACACGGCGGATATTCAAAAGCCGTGTCAGATTTGCGTTGCCTTTATCAACTGATTCGCGATAAAATCGGGAGAGCGTTCGACGCTCTCCTTGCCGATAAGTATTTCGCTAGCTAGCGAGGACAATCCTATCTTGGAATCCGTAACCGAAAACATTATTACATCCTCTGCTACACCGCCGCTTTGGGTTGCGGGTGCTCGGGTACGTCTGGCCGGCGATGACCGAGTTTACCAGCTTGGCGCCTGGATGGCCGGACTTGAGAGCTTTTTGTCGGGCGCCGGGCTGATCTATGGTGATCGTGGTTCGACGCCGTCATATGCCGATCACATTCGCGAATTGCGGGTCGCCCACGGGGCTTTGCGGCGATGCTCGAGCCTTGCATTCCATATCTTGGCGGCTGGCGACACCGAAGATGAAGCCGTGGCGCTCGCTAGCGCCGGGATCTCGTTTGATGAACTCAAGCAATTTAGTGGAGCACTTCGCGATACGCTCTTGCTTGCCGACAGCCTTTACCGTTCCGAGAGCCTTAACCTGAGCGAGTGGCAGGCGTGGTGCAAGGTCTTTGTCGACCGGTTCGCCGGTGTGCCGGCATTCGCGAAGCTTACGGAACTCGTAGACGCCGGCGGCGAGAGTTTTCTGCCACACGCTCTGCGGGATCTGGTAGCCGGCGGCAGCGGGGCAATGCGTGCCGAGTTTGAGGTGATCCTGCCGCGATTTGGCCGGATACTCAGGCTGCTCAATATGGTCGGCGAAATGCTCGCGGGGGATGAACCCCTGAAACCGGCACTATTGATATTTTCCAAGGTCAGCGAGCAGACGCAGGAATTGATCAGCTATCTTAACAACCGTATTGAGCGTTCGCGTGGAGCCGACGACGAACTGATCGGCATGCTTGACGGTGCCGCCTATACCGTTTCGATCGAACTCAAGAAGGTGATCAATCAGGAACTTGCCGGCATTACTGCGATCCGTCCGTCAACGACCGTCTATGCCAGAACTGAGTCCGCCTACGCACTCCTGACCGAGAGTCTCCAGCATATCCTGACCGGATTTGCCCGGCAGTTCGACCCGCAGATCGACGCGTTTCGTTTGTTTCCAAACTTTGGTGAAAAGCTCGAACGCTCGCTCGTACTGAGGGACGAACTATACGATATCCTCATTCTCGTCCAAACCGCCGAGCGAACACCCGATACCGCAAATACCGCATCTCTCAATCAGGCACTACTGAAATATATGGACGAGGCACTCGGGTTTCTGTTTTACAAGGACACCGAGACGGTCGAGCGGTTCGTCGAGGAGATCTTGGTAACCCGTCAAAAGAAAGATCTCGTTCCGATCCTGCACCGGTTCGGAGCGTATCTCGAAACGCTCTTCGCCCAGGTCAATATGCGGGCCGTTCTCGAGAAGCATCCGTTCGAACACGTTAAACCGTGAATGCAGATCTTGCATGAGATCTTCATAAAGTCGAAGATAGTCTCAAAAAATGCATATTAGAGATCCGATGACGACTACAGCGGTCTCTGGAATGGCTCTGTGTGCTCTGTGGCCGCGTTTTCTACTGTGACCTAAGCGTTCCCAGTGGTTTTCGGAAAAGGACGTCGAAACTCGCCGTAACGCCGACCAACATTACCACCAGTGCCGTCGCCGCAACCCCGACCACGGTCGTCAGCACGTCAAATTCCCACTTAATACCCATTACGTAGCGAGAGACAGCGTAGGAGAGGGCCACCGCGAACCCTGAGCCGATAAGCCCGGCAAGCAACCCGAGTAGGCCGTATTCCGCAAAGAGGATCGTCGCCAGTATGCGGCGGTTTGCTCCGAGGGTTTTAAGGATCGCATTTTCGTAGACACGTTGCGATTTGGTCAGTGCGATCGACCCGATCAGGATCAGGACGCCGCTGAGCATGACAAAACTGCCGACAAACGAGATGGCGAGCACGAAATTTGCGATCAGGCGCTGAACGGTCGCCAAAATGTCGGCGACGTCGAATATCTGCACGTTCGGAAACTTTTCGAGAATATCACGCTGGAGACGCAGGCGTTCGGTTGCACCGACGTGTCTGAGCATCGTTGCGGCGAAGCTCTGGGGGGCTTTTTCGAGCGGGCCCGGACGGAAAACGAAAACGAATGCCGTCCGTGTGTTCCGGATGTCGAGTTTACGGATATTCGCAACGCGGGCGGTAATCTTTCGGCCCGAAATATCGAACGTTATCGAGTCGCCCGCAACAACCTTCAATCGTTCCGACATATCCTCTTCGACCGAGACTTCGGGTGTGTCGGTCGCCTCGCCCGACCACCATGTGCCCTGGGCGACGGACTCGTTTTCGTCGAGATTTGGGCGGTAGGTGACCGCGAATTCGCGCCCGATCATTCCCTGCTGCTGCCGAACCTCACGCTGCTGAAAATCGAACGGATCGCCGTTAACAAACGCAATTCGGGCACGCACGGTCGGAATCGCTTCGGCGTCCTCGCCCGTGCGGCTTTTGACCATCTGCTGCAGTTCGTTGATCTGGCTCTTCTGAATGTCGATGAAAAACAGGCTCGGCAGCTTCTGATTGCGTGTAAAGTCAAACTCGCGGACGAGGTTCGTCTGCATCGACTGGACCGCTAACACGACGAACGCACCGAGGCCGACTGCCAGTAAAATGATCCGGGTTTGATTGCCCGGGCGATAGAGCGAGTTGACCGCCTGCCGGATCGAGAACGACGAAAATTGCCTGATCCGGCGGAGCATCCACGTCAGGGCGGTCGCTGCGAGATATAGTATCAGGGCGGTGACGCCGAGCCCGACCAGGAAGAACGCTCCGACTGTAAACGAGCCCGCCTGCCAGACGGCGAGGCCCAACAAGCCGGCAAGCGAGAAAACGCCGAAGAGCCATTTGGTCCAATCGAGCTTGGAGATACTGGCGTTATTTTCGTCGCGAAGCAGCAGCTTGGGCTTAATGTTCCGGATCTGCATGAGCGGCAATGCGGAAAACAGCAACGAGATCAGGACGCCGAGCAAAACGCCCTGGCCGGCAGTCGAAGGACTGACGAAGTACGTCATTTTCGCCGGCATCGCATCGGCGAACCGCCAGCGGACAAAGAGCATCGTCATCTGTGCCAGAAACGCTCCGAAAAGGCTGCCGACGAGTCCGAGCGTCAGGATCTGCAGCAGGTAGACCGTGATGATCCGTGTGCCGCCGGCACCGAGGCATTTGAGAACGGCGACCGTTTTTCGTTTTTGCTCGACGAACGCTCGCGCAACATTCCACACACCGACCCCGCCGAGAACGAGGATAAGCAGTCCCGTGAGCGAAAGGTAGTTCTCGGTGCGGGTGAATTGCTCGCCCATATTCTCCTGCTGTTCGCGATATGAATTGACGGCGACGATCGTGCCCTTGAGGGCTTCGCGAAGCTGTTTCACTAGTTCGGTCGGATTGTCGGACGTTCGATAAAGAATACGGCGGCGGATGCGGCCCGTGTTTCGCGTGATGCCCGCCGTGTCGAACCCCTTTTTCTCAATGAAAATTCGCCCACCCAGACGGAATCCGCTCGTGCCGCCGGGTTCTTCGTCGAAGGTTCCGCGGATCGTAAATTCACCCTCGCCGATCCTCAACTTGTCGCCGATTTTTACCCTTAACTCCTCGAGCAGGATCTCCGCCACGACTGCTCCGTTATCCCGGAGCAGAGCAAAATCGAACGGCCTGCCGCCCGAGAGCATAAATTCACCAACGAGCGGGAATGGCGGTTCGATGCCCTTGAGCTCGATAAATTTGACCGATCCGTTCTGTGGGTCAGACGGGCGGACCATCTGGGCGGTCGTGATGGTCTCATTTCGTGCCTCGACGATGCGCGAGGTATTGATGGCCGACTCGATCTTTTCAATCTCGACCGGAGAAAAATCATTGGTCGAATTGATGTCAAAGTCGGCGGTCATCAAGGCACGGGCGTCAGTGCCGACAGCCCTGGTCAGATTTTGGATCAACGCTCGCAGGGCGAC
>JAYVUD010000444.1:0-3618 GCA_043788335.1 Chloracidobacterium sp.
ATTGTCCAGATCTGCACCGGCCTTATCTATCGCCTCCCGCATAGCTGCCATCTGGGCCTGAACGTCGATCCTACCCGGTGCTCCCGGTGCCGTCGCTCCGCCAGGTGTTCCGTCCGTCGGTGCGGCGTCTTGCGGCCCTGTGTATATCGGGATCACGACGCCCGTACCGGCTGGAAACGCCAACGAGTGGGTTGCAATATAGTCTTTGAGAACTACGACCAAACTCGTCATTTTGTCGATGGCATACGTGATCGCGTTAATAAACGGCGTTCCGAGAGTTACCTTAAACCCCTCCCAGGCGGCCGAGAGATCAGCCGTCGCTTTTTGATATCTCTCACTTGCCTTGAGCCCGTCGCCGGACATGTAAAGCCCGAGATCTTGCATCCGCTTTCTTGCATCGTCGACGTTTGGCCCGAGACCCTTTAGAAACTGCTGGACCTTGACGGTGTCATCGCCAAATAGGGCCATTGCCGCTCGGGTTCGCCCATAGCCCTCGGGCATGGAAATGATCGTCTGGAGAGCCGTCTCAAAGGCTCCGCTGACATTCGACATTGCTGCGGTCACACCGGTCATCTCGATGCCCAGCAGTTTGAGCGTTGCGATCGCATGCGTATTGCCGGCCGCGGCCTGGCCGATCGTCGTGCGAAATTTACTCGCGGCATTCTCGATCGTCCCAAAGCTCGTCGCCGTCTCCTCGGCCACGAGTCTCAAGGCGGCGGTCGTACTGGCAGCGAGGCCCGTGACGCGAATCGATTTGTCGAGCTCAGCACCGTAGGCGGCTGCTGCCTCAGCGAGTCTGATGTATGCGGCCACTACCGCTAGTGCGGCGACGGCAACAGCGGCGAGGCTAATGCCGGCGATACCGACGGCACCGGCGACCGACTCCATCATGGAGGCCAATCCGCCAGAGGCTGTCGAAGCCTCCCCGAGACCCTTGGCGGCACCGGCCGTTGCGTTGGTAACCGCCGAGATAGCGTCGGTCGCCGCGTTTGATGCCTGCGGCAGCTCCTTTCCTAACCAGGCGGCCGCCCGACGCCGCTGTTCCTCGTCCGCGTCCGGCGTTTTGCCGCCGAATGACGATATGCCGGGCGATGCCGTACTGGTCGCTGCGGCCTTGAGACGGTTCAGCGACGCCTCGGCCGCCTTGACCTGCGTGTCGTCAACATTGACTTTTAGTGTTACGTCTCGTCCGTTATTCATTTTCGTGTTATTATTCCCGTATTATGAGAATCTTCCTACTTTTGCTCGTATTCGCCGCTTTCGTGCCGGCTCAAAGTAAGCCTGTCCCGTGTACGACCACCTATGCCCATGCCCCTAGCCTACGGGGTCTCAGACTGGGGATGTCCGCAGCCGAAGTTAATGCTATTTTGAAACCTGCGATACCGCTCAAGGCGGTGGCCGGCAAAGTACAAATCAGTTTCATGGATCTTCCAAAAGGGCCAGATTTTGAAGGTGTCATGTGGATCAACATAAAGTTTGGTACTCCAACTATCGCCAGTAAAAACATGGTGCTCGATGACATCGAAATTGTCTATGGCGACTTATGGGTCAAATGGAAGACAGTTTCCGAACTTCTAGATAACGTTTCGCCAAAACTCGGGATCGATCGCAACGCATTTATAATTGAGCCAGTCCTTACGTTCCGTGCCTACACGCGATGCCGCGGCTTCGCCGTATTCGTAGATCAAACATCTCCGTCAATTCGCCTCATGGCTACAACGCTTCTTGATAACGCATCTCGCGTTGAAAAGAAAAAGAAAGCTGCCTTCAAACCATAACCTGTTGACACGCTCAACGTTACCTGATACTCTCCAACTGTTCGCGAGTGCTAAAGACACTCTGAACCACTGATTCACTAGGCGGCCAACGCCCCGATAGATAGCGTATTTTTTTTGCGTCTGAAATCCGTT
This sequence comes from Chloracidobacterium sp., assembly GCA_043788335.1. GTDB lineage: Bacteria > Acidobacteriota > Blastocatellia > Pyrinomonadales > Pyrinomonadaceae > OLB17. The sequence continues at coordinate 1,911 of JAYVUD010000444.1, forward strand.
CTTTGCTCATGGGTTGGGTTGGGAACAAGCATTTTACGCATAAAACGTTCTCTCCGAGAGTTGGCGAATAGAATACCCGCAAGGGGAATAAGTCAGCGGTTCCTAGTGACCGTCTTTAGCTCTCGGAGAACTATCCGAATAAAGAAAAACTAGGAGGTGGCCATGCCACAAATTGAAAACCGCATTACTTACGAGCCCTACGCTCGACATCAGGACCGGCACGAATGGGGCGAACCCGGCGAACGCTATTCCGAGGAGATCACCTTTCGTGCCCAACATCTCTGCTCTCTGGGCTTTATGCTCAGACATTTCAACCCACATGATTTAACCGTAACCGAGGACGTTCGCTGCAGTCTTAGCAACTACGGCGACCTGATCATGCAGATCTCCGAGGGCCTATTTTCACCCGCCGACGAACTCAACACCCTCGTCGAGCAGGTCACCACTTTCACCGAAACCAAACAGGAGACAAGATGAACCAACCAATAGTTAAGATCGAAAACGGAAAACCAATGACCACATCCGTCGCCGTGGCGGAGTATTTTCAGCGTGAACATCGGAGCGTTTTAGACTCCATTCGAACCATCTTAGCTGATGTATCCGAACCGTTTCGACTGCAGAATTTTCTGCAGTCGGAGTACCTAAATAAGCAGAATCATCTGCAGCCGTGTTATGTGATGACCAGGAGCGGTTTCGCTATGACCGCCCTCGGTTTCACTGGCACGAAAGCGGTCCAGTTTCGTGAGGCGTACATCACCCGCTTCGACGAAATGGAAGCTAAACTCATGGAAAAGCAGTTGAAGCAACTCGAACATCAGTATGTCAAGGAAAAGTACCTGCCTTTCGATGAGCCGGTGATCCGTGCGTCAGTCCCCCTAAGCGATGCGGTAAAGCACCTGCATATACTGCATCTTTATCCCGAAATGACGACGACCCGACTAAAGGGGATGATCACCCGCGGCGAGATCGAAGGCCACAAAGATTCCCGCGGTTACACGCGGATCTATGAGGATCAGGTCACCAAACTCGCGACCGGACATTGACCCGTGTCAACAAATTGTCAAAGATCGGGCGGGATCGGCTTTAGAAAGGCCGGTCCCTTCTGTATATTGGGACGTCGCGGCGATAGTGGTCACGCTGCTCGATCGGGAGATCCTCAAGCCGGATCTCACCGGACGCCACTTTTTCTCGCATTTACTCATCGGTCAACGTCGCACCCGGTTGGTGCCCGTCATAGTCTCCGAGCGGAATTGCTACTGCCATTTCTACTGCTCCTTAAACCAACTTTTCAAAAATGCCTGCATGCGCGTGTCGCGGATGGCGGTGACGTCGCGTTCGGCGGCTCGCCAGTATTTGACGAGTGCTCTGATCTGGAACGGGTAATGGTCCCAGTCGGTTGCGAATCCGGCGTCCTCCCAGGCGATGATGTCGGCGATGTCGGTGACCAGGTCGTCGATCTCGGAGGCCTCGTCGGCGGCGGAGGCAGGCGGGTCGCCTGCGTTCCCGGGGACCGGAGGAGAGCCGCCGCAGTCGCGGCAGCCTTCGCACACCTTGGTTTCGACCTTGTAGTCATAGTCGCCGGCGGCTGACTCCCAGATCACGCAGCCCTCGCCCGGACACGAATCGTAGATACTGCCGCCAGCCTCTTCGCCTGCATTTTCAAAGACCGTTTTCCGGATCCGCTCTGCTACTTTCCCAACTTTTTCTG
>JAYVUD010000445.1:0-2577 GCA_043788335.1 Chloracidobacterium sp.
ACGACTGGTCCTCCACCGCTATTTGTTGTCACGGTTGCCGTTTTTGTCGACGCACATTTGTAATAGAGCGATATGCGCGTGTAGCTTAGAGCAGTCTGATCCGGGTCGATCCTAGGGTGAGGCGGAGCGGTCACTGAGGATGTATTAAATGTTACTTTGCCGCCGCTGCCGAGATTGGTTACGTACCCGGTCCCTGTCCACCCCGTACCGCTCGTTGATGTAGATGCTCCACCAGCCAGCGTGGCAGTCTCGGCCTGAAATGTGCCGTTATATAGATTCGGATTTGAGAGTAGGACGTCCGCGTCAGCCCACATCCTCAAAATGTTATCGATCTCGCCTAACCCTATCAAAACACCTAGCGACGTTTTGTATGTGAAGGTATTCGTCGGACCTTCACCGCCCTTCTTTCCACCGCCACCCGACGTGATCGTATATTGCTGAACACCGTTCGACCAGATTGTATTTCCGCTCTTACGCATCCGTCCCCAAACACGGTCGATATGAGCTCCATAATCGCTGCCCGTTACACGGACGTCGTCCATTTTACCGACGTCCGTTGGGTTTGGTTTTTCACGCCCGAGTAGAGACAGCCCCATCTGGGCACCCATCGAGCCGGCCGAAATTAATAATGGTATGAGTACGGCGACAGGCATTTCTTAATCTACTAATCCTCGAAGTCGAAACGCGGTCACGATCGACGCCAACCTTTGGCGGACCGGTTCTATGACGACGCGTCCCGTCGTTCCCAACCCGCTCGCGTGAACCAGTTGAGGTTCGACCCCGCGGATCAGATCCGTTTGGCCCGTAACCTTTATGGCTGCGTGTTTTGGTTTGATGCCACCCATTCGCATTAAATAGATATCACCGACGCCGACATCATCGAGCGGGATCTCGTCAAAATTGAACAGCATCATTTCGCGAATAAAGTCAGCGGACGGCGTGCGTCGATAGCCCTCGTGATCGACGTATGTGTATCCGACACGATCCAAAACGACAGCAAGCAATCCCATACAATCAACGCCTGTATCCACCGACCGGCCCTGATGTACGAACCGAACACCGGCCATCGTTATCGCCGCATCCGAGATTGCTTTACGTGTGACTGTATACGTCATGTTAATTGACCACCGTGATCTTACTAACAGATTCCACGCCGGGAATAAAATCTTCAGCTCGTCGATTAACGATATTCTGAAACTTCATACAGTCCGCTTGGGTCCGGTTACAGCCGGCCGTCAGTTCGGCATTGTCACCCATTGAGATATTGAATGGGAACGGGCGTTTGGTTTTGATCGTCAACCCCTCGGGACCTGCCGAATATGCGATTTCACGCGATATACCAGAGTTCAGGCCGCTCGTAAACCGCAGCTTTCCGTTTGAGAAATAGTTTGCCGGGAACGTTTGTCCGCTAAAACCCGAATCAAATGTCAGTCCGTACGGGGGTGACTTAGCGGTTACGCTGGTCGAGAACAGTATCGGGTACGCGACGGTCGCGATCGTAACGGTAGATACCGTATGACCACACTCCGCGTCCCTGAAGTGCTTGACCCTGCAAAATCGGCTAGTAACCTTATTCACGTCATTGGACATACGAGCCAGCATTCCGCGGGCTTCTGCCACAAAGTGCGTTTGCCGTTCCTTAAAATCGCCCAGGTTTCCTTTGAATACCAGAAATTCGCCTAAGTTAACGTTATCCCAGCACACGCTGAAGATCTCTATCGACGCAAACGACCATTTACCGTCGAGCACGTCCGTCGGTTGAAATGAACCGCTCTGATAAATGCCGGTCAATTCAAGATTTGTCGGTTCATCCAGCATCATTTCGATGGTTGTCGGTGTAATGCCCGGCGCCGACTTGAACGTGATTCCGACGTGACCCGGTAACGTCATATCACGCGTGTTCGACGTAAACCCGATCGCGGCCGCACTGCCGCCAAACTCCGTCTTTGGCGTTACCAATATGCAAAAACACATGCGCGGATTGACGGACGACCATTGCGCCCAAAAATCAGCATCAACATACGGCGTCTGGCAATTACGAGCAACGTGAATAGGAACCTCCTGCCCGAACGCGGTCGCCTCGGCAAAGTTGTAAATGATCTTTTTTATAGAGACTGTCCATTTCGTATCGTTCGTCCGTTTCGCGGTTAACTCCTCACCTCGATCAATGGAATCTCTGGTAATTGTGACAACGTATACGGATCACCCGACGTTACAACCGATAAAATCATATCCAGCGGATATTCGTCGGATGCAAACCTGACGGGAACACAGAATTTTGCCAGCGTGATGGTCACCGCTTTCGTGGCTGGCGGAGCTGTTACAAACGTGATCTTACCCGTCGTGGTCGAAAACGTGTAATGCGTCGTCAACGTTTTCAAAACCCCGTCGACGTACACCTTGAGGTCGCCGGCGGCCCCGGACGGGCACGTTATGTTCCGGTCATAATTGTTACCCGCACCATCGGAGTACCGTTTGAATATCTGAAAGATCGTTGTACCGCCGTCGCCAGTCCCGATATTTTGCGGCGTTGACCCCGAGTGCGGTATTGCAAAATCGTTGTAGTCTTTCAGCAGA
>JAYVUD010000446.1:0-2856 GCA_043788335.1 Chloracidobacterium sp.
ATCGACGAGCAGCACCGCTTCGGCGTTCTCCAGCGGGCTCAGCTGAAGGCGAGCGGCCTCAATCCCGACATACTCGTGATGACCGCGACGCCGATTCCCCGCAGCCTCGCGATGACCGTATATGGCGACCTCGACGTGTCCGTCATCGACGAACTGCCGCCCGGCCGAACACCGATCAAGACGGTTGTCGTCGGCGAAGACAAACGCCATGGCGTCTACCTGGGTATCGAACGCGAGATCAAGCTCGGTCGCCAGATCTACATCGTCTACCCGCTGATCGAGGAATCGGCCAAGTCGGACCTCAAGGCCGCGACGATCATGTACGAGGATCTCTCGACGCGCATCTTTCCGCAATACACCGTCGGCCTGCTCCACGGCAAGATGAAGGCGGCGGACAAAGAGGCGATCATGGCCGAATTTGTCGCCGGACGCCTCGACATACTGGTCTCGACCACCGTCATCGAGGTCGGCGTCGATGTTCCGAACGCGTCCTTGATGGTCATCGAGCACGCCGAAAGGTTCGGGTTGTCGCAATTGCACCAGCTTCGCGGCCGCGTCGGTCGCGGTGCGGAACAGAGCTTTTGCGTGCTGCTGACCGATTTCAAAAAGACCGCTGTGGCCAAGGAACGCCTCGGTATAATGGAAGCGACCTCGGACGGGTTTAAGATCGCCGAAAAGGACCTCGAGTTGCGCGGACAGGGCGAAATACTCGGCACACGGCAGTCCGGCATTCAAAATTTCCGGCTGGGCAACATCGTCCGCGACCTCGACATCCTGATCCTCGCCCGCCGGGAGGCCGAAGATTACCTGACGAAACGCCGTCTGTCGCCTGAGACGTCGGCGATGGTCAAGATCGCCCGAGCGGATAAACGCATTCGTCTCGGCGGCGTCGGGTAGGTTGTGTGAGAGCCAGCTAAAGCTGAAACTCAAAACCCCGAACTCAAAACTTGGAACTCGAAACTTCGGTCTTTGCCCTGAAACGTTCTTTCTCCTACACTTGAGTTCATGCGAGTTATCTCGGGACTTTACGGCGGCCGTGTGATCAAAAGCCCGCCGGACAACAAGACGCGGCCGACCTCGGACCGTCTGCGCGAAACGCTCTTTAATGTGCTGGCGCCGCGGATCGACGACGAAACGCGATTTCTCGACGTCTGTGCCGGAACCGGAGCGATCGGTATCGAGGCACTGTCGCGTGGTGCGGCGTTCGTGACGTTTGTCGACCTCTCGAAAAGATCGTGTGCACTGATCGAGGAGAACCTCGACAAGCTCGGCATTCCCGAACAGCAGACTGATATCCTCGGGCTCGACGCCGATAATTTTGCCGGACGCGAGCATAAGTCGGGCTGGGACATCGCTTTTTTTGACCCACCGTACGACTCGGATTACGGCATCGTTCTCCACGAGTTTGGTTTTAATAAAACACTGCTCAATGACGGCGGTATTCTCGTCGTCGAGCACCACACCAAAAAGCATCTGCCCGACGCGGTCGGAGCTCTTCGCCGCTGGCGGATAATCAAACAGGGCGAAACGAGCCTCAGCTTTTACGAACAGGATTGATGAAAACCGTATTGACATGGCTCGGCCTGTGCGTTATCTGGGGCACGACGTGGATATTTATCAAGATCGGCCTCGAGGACCTGCCGCCGATCGCGTTCGCGGCGGCGCGGTTTCTGCTCGCGGTCGTCATTCTGTTCGCCGTCATCCGTTTCCAGAACATCCCGCTGCCGCGAACGTGGAAAGAATGGCGGATCATCGCCCTGACCGGCGTGCTCCAATTTTCGGTCAACTACAGCATGGTCTTTTGGAGCGAGCAGTACATCACATCGGGGCTCGCGGCCGTTTTGCAGGCGATGATCACGGTGTTCGGGCTGATCCTGGCGTGGTACTTTTTGCCGAGCGAACGGATCACCAAGCTCAAGGTATTTGCCGTTTGCCTCGGCATCGTGGGCGTTGCGGTCATCTTTATCGACCAGCTCAAGGTGCAGAGCCTGATGGCGTTTCTGGGCAGCGTCGGCATCGTCGTCGGGGCATACGCGGCCGCCCAGGCATCGATCTTGGTCAAGGCTAAGGGCGGTGCATTTCACCCGGCCGCACTGGTGTTTTGTCAGATGCTCTGCGGCCTGCCGGCGATCATCATTTACAGCCTCGTGGTCGAGGGCAATCCGGTAAATTTTCATTGGACGTGGCGTGCGGTCGGGTGCGTAATGTACCTGACGATCGCCGGTACGATCGCGGCTTTTTGGATGTATTACTGGCTGCTGGGCAAGATCGAATCGACCAAGGCGATGATGATCTCGCTCGTCACGCCCCTGCTCGCCGTCATCATCGGCGCCGTAACGCTCGGCGAAACGCTGCCGCCCCAAACATTGCTCGGCGGCGTCCTGATCATTGGCAGCATCGGCCTAATCGTTTTTAAGAAGAAAGCATTGAAACCACAGATGAACACGGATGAACACGGATAGATCGATCAATCTGCAGCCCGGATTTGCTCTTGATAAATCTGTCTTAAATCTGTGTTCATCTGTGTTCATCTGTGTTCATCTGTGGTTAAATTTCCTTATGTATTTTAAGTTCACAACAGCAGGCGAATCGCACGGTAAGGCTCTGGTCGCCATAATCGAGGGCTTGCCTGCGGGTTTGCCGATCGATGTCGATGCCATTAACCATCAATTGTGGCGTCGGCAACAGGGTTACGGGCGCGGCGGACGGATGAAGATCGAGACCGACACTATCGAGATCATCTCCGGCGTTCGCCACGGCAAAACGCTCGGTTCGCCGATCGCTATCTCGATCGAGAACCGCGATTTCGTCCATTGGCAGGACGTAATGTCGTCCGAGGTTCTCGATGAACAGCCC
>JAYVUD010000447.1:0-12145 GCA_043788335.1 Chloracidobacterium sp.
CGAACGTCCAAGGGCGAAGATCATCGTGCTTGCCGAACACGCCGGTGACGCCGAGATCAGCCGGGCTCTGAAAAAAGGGGCTCGCGGATATATCTGCAAGGATGTTGAACCTGATGAACTCCTAAAGGCGATACGGACAGTGAACGCGGGCCGTAAATTGGTCCCGGCTGAGATCGCCGAGATACTGAGCGAGCATCACGGACAAGAAGGATTGACTGCGACCGAAACCAACGTGCTGCGGATGATCGTTGGCGGTATGTCGAACAAAGAGATCGGATTTGCCCTCGATATTTCAGGGAACACGGTCAAGAGCCACGTTCAAAATATATTTGGCAAAATAGGCGTTTCAGACCGGACATCAGCGGCGACGCTGGCGATAAAACGAGGATTGGTGAGGGCAGAATTATGAAAGATGAAGTGATCAAATACGCGGAGAGCTTTACCTCAGACGAGTCGCAGGTTTTGCAGGAACTGCGTTCTCATTGCTACGCGCATTACGCAGACTCAAGCATGCTCTCGGGCTTTTACCAGGGCCGCGTGCTGTCGATGCTCTCGCACATGATCCGGCCAAATGTCGTGCTCGAGATCGGGACGTATCTCGGCTACTCGGCACTCTGTTTTGCCGAGGGTCTGGCGGACGGCGGTAAGGTAATTACATTGGATGTACAAGAGGACACGAATGCGGTCGCCCGCTCATTTGTAGCCAAAACGGAGTACCTTGACCGCATCGAATTTCACCTCGGCAATGCGGTCGACGTGATACCGACGCTGCCCGAGACGTTCGACCTTGTATTTATCGACGCCGATAAACCTAATTATTCCAACTATTACAGCCTCGTCTTCGACAGGGTGCGTCCGGGCGGTTTCATCATTGCCGACAACGTCCTATGGAGCGGCAAGGTCATCGAACCGGAAATGGACGAAAACACGCAGGCTCTGCACGATTTCAACAAAAGGGTCCTCGCGGACGAACGTGTCGCGAATGTACTACTCCCGATCCGTGACGGTTTGATGTTAGTAAGGAAGATCTGAAAGTAACCACAGATAAACACGGATGAACACAGATAAGAAAATTAGAAAAAATATCTGAGATCATCTGTGGTTTCAAATTCCCTCGCCCAAAAGTATTAGATTTCACTCATCCCAATTGATGATTACAATTGCCCTGCCAACGCCTATTATTGAGATATGAACTTTGTCGCTGGGGCGGTTTGGCTTGAGATCGTTTCACGCTAAGCCGCGAGGGACGCAAAGATGACGCCGGAGGGGGAAAATATGATAAATATCAGACGAGCAAGGGAACGCGGCCACGCTAATCACGGGTGGCTCGACACGCATTTTTCATTTTCATTCGCGGAGTACTACGATCCGCAGTTTATGGGCTTTCGCAGTTTGCGGGTGATCAATGAGGACTTTATCGAGGCGGGTCAGGGCTTTCCCAAGCACGGCCACCGTGATATGGAAATCATCACGTACGTCATCGACGGCGAACTATCGCACCGCGATTCGATGGGGAACGGCGAGACCGTTCGTCCGCACGAGGTGCAGCGAATGACGGCCGGGACCGGTGTGCTGCACAGCGAATACTCGTCGCCGACCGAGCGGACACACTTGCTGCAGATATGGATCCTGCCCGAAAAGCAAAACCTGACGCCGGGCTATGAGCAAAAAAAGTTTCCCGCCGCGGAAAAGCAGGGTAAATTGAAGCTCGTCGCCTCACGCGGCGGCGATGACGGCTCGGTCCATATCAATCAGGACGTCAAGCTCTTTGCCTCGATCCTAAACGACGGCGAAGCGGTCTCGCTCGATCTCGCCGCCGGGCGCCACGCGTGGATCCAACTCATTAACGGCAAACTCGATGTCAACGGCGAAACGCTCGAACCCGGCGACGGCGCCGCAATCAGCGAGGAAACCTCACTCGCGATCAAAGCACTTGCGGAAAAAAGCGAGTTTCTGTTGTTCGATCTCAATTAGGTCCGCGACGCCCGGATGATGTCGGCGAAAACTCCGGCGGCCGTGACATCCGCTCCGGCACCAGCACCTTTGATCACCAGCGGTTGCTCAGAATAGCGGTTGGTGTAGAAGAGAACGGCGTTATCCTTTCCCGAAAGATTAGCGAAATTGTGGTCGGGCCCGATCGATTGGAGCCCGACCTTTGCTTTTCCGTTGTCGAACGAGGCGATGTACTTGAGCGTCAGCCCGTGGCCTGCGGACGCGTCGAGCAGTGCCCTGAAATGCGGCTCGTGGCGATCAAGTTCGGTGTAAAAATCTTCAACGCTTCCCTGCAAACAAGACTCCGGCAAAAATCCGGCATTCTCGATGTCGCTCATCTCGATCCGGTGGCCGGCCTCGCGTGCGAGGATCAATATCTTGCGGGCGACGTCCGTGCCGCTCAGGTCGAGCCGCGGGTCGGGTTCGGTGTAACCCTCGGTTTGAGCTTGCCTGACGACCTCCGCGAATTTTCGCGAGCCGTCGTAATTGTTAAAAACAAAATTGAGCGTGCCGGACAGCACGGCTTCGATGCGGTTGACGCGGTCACCGCTGCGGAGCAGGTCGTTGAGCGTGTTGATGACCGGCAGGCCGGCACCGACGTTGGTCTCAAAGAAAAAGTTGGTACCGTATTCGCGTGCGGTGTTTTTTAGAGCCGCGTAGTTCGCGTATTCGCTCGACGCGGCGATCTTGTTGCAGGCGATGACCGAGATGCTCTTTGAGAGCAGCTTCGGATAGGTTTCGACGACCGCGGCATTCGCCGTCACATCGACAAAGATTGAGTTGCGCATATTCTGTCCGATGATCGCATCGGTGAATGCGGCGACGTCCATCTCAGCGGCGGTAGCCAGCTCGTCTCTGTATCCCGCAAGGTCGATACCCTCAGGCTGGAGCACCGCGCGGCGGCTGTTCGCGACACCGACCACGCGTACATTGAGCCGCATATCCGCAGATAAATGATCGAACTGCGTTCTCAACTGCTCGATAAGGCGACCGCCAACGGTGCCGACACCCGCGATAAAGACGTTGACCTGACGCTTGCCGTCGGAGAAAAACTCTTCGTGTAGGGTGTTGATCGCCTTTCGGACGTCTTTGCTCGAGATAACGGCGGAAATGTTACGTTCCGACGATCCCTGGGCGATGGCGTGAATATTGATGCCGTTTTGCCCGAGCGTCATAAACATTTTGCCGCTGACGCCCGTGTGCGACTTCATATTGTCACCGACCAGAGCGAGGATCGAAAAGCCGTTTTCGACCTTGAGCGGCTCGATCTTGCCGGTCGATATCTCGTATTCAAATTCGAGATCAACCGCCGAACGGGCCGTATGTCCGTATTTTTCCTCGACCGCTACGCAGATCGAGTGTTCTGACGAACTCTGCGTGATCAGAATAACGTTGATCTGTGCCCGCGAGAGAGCGTCGAAGAGGCGTTTTGAAAAACCGGGAATGCCGACCATGCCGCTGCCCTCGAGGCTCAAAATGGCGATCTTGTCGATGCTCGTAATACCGCGGATGATATCGCCATCGACCTTGGCCGCAGTCTCGATCAGCGTCCCGGTCTCATCAGGTGCGAACGTATTCTTGACCAGCACCGGGATGCCCTTCGCCATTACGGGTTGGATCGTCGGCGGATAGATGACCTTGGCGCCAAAGTGCGACAGTTCCATCGCTTCGCGATACGTAATGTTGGGTATCTGCCGAACGTTTCGGACAAATCGCGGGTCCGCCGTCATCATACCGCTGACGTCTGTCCAGATCTCGAGCACGTCGGCGTCGATCGCAGCGGCGATCAGCGCGGCGGTGTAGTCGGAACCGCCGCGGCCAAGCGTCGTCGTCGATCCGCCGGCGTCGGAGGCGATAAACCCCGGGAAAATGTGGAGTTGGGCCTTCGAGCTATTAAAATGCTCATTTAGCAGCTTGTTTGTCACCGCAAAATCGACCGCTCCAAATCCGTGATTGGCGTCCGTGCGGATAACCTCCCGGCTGTCTTTCCATACATTCGCGAGTCCCTCAAAAGCAAGTCGTTCGGCAACGATCCGCGAGGCGACCAACTCGCCGAAACTCAATATCCGGTCGAGCGTCCGCGGGCTGAGTTCGCGTACCAGGCGGACGCCCTCGCAAATATTCTCGAGCTCCTTGAGCGTAATTTCAACAAAATCGGTGATCGCGAGGTGCTCTGATGTGGGAAACAGGCGGTCGATCGCGATGACGTGTTTATCGGCTATCCCGCCGAGTATGGCAACATAGCCATCGTCACCTCGTTCGGCCGCCCGGCCCGCCTCGATCAATGCGTCGGTTGTACCTTGCATCGCCGAAAGCACGATCGCCAGTGGTCCGTCGGCACTTTTCTCACGGACGATCTCGACGACCTTTTCAATATTTTCTGCATTTCCGACCGACGAGCCGCCGAATTTTAAGACCTTCATATTTTGCTCAACAGGATGTCTCTGACCATACCGTAATCATTGTCAACCTCGATGCTCTGCTTATCCCGGTTCCAGAGATCGCCGACCGACGCCGGCACATCACCCTGCGTGCCGATTATCTCATTGACAGAATCAAATTTCACCGGATGGGCAGTTTCAAGAAAGATGCCGCGTTTGTTCGGGTGCATCTCCAGATAGTCTGCAAGTGCCCTGTATCCGACCGCACCGTGCGGATCGAGAATGTAATTACATTGTGCATAAACGTCATGCATCGTCGCCGCGGTCGCCTCGTCCGAAACGCTCACTGACTCAAGTTTTTCTTTCAGGCTGACAAATGTATTGTCGTATATTTCGAGGATCCGCACGAAATTGCTCGGTGCTCCGACGTCCATTGCGTTTGACAGAGTCGCAACTGACGGCCGCGGTTGATAGTCCGCGGTCTGCATAAATCGCGGAACGACGTCATTGGCGTTACAGGCGGCGATGAACTTGGCAACCGGCAAACCCGAGATATGGGCTAGAATGCCGGACGCGAGATTACCGAAATTGCCGCTCGGGACGGAAATGACCGGCGGTTCGCCCTCCCACTGCTTGAGAGCGTAGAAATAGTAAAACTGCTGGGGCAGCCAGCGGGCGACATTGATCGAGTTGGCAGAGGTCAGGTTAACTTTTGACGTGATGTCCGCGTCGGCGAGAGCACGCTTTGCGATCGCCTGGCAATCGTCAAATGTGCCGTGTAATTCCAATGTGGTCACATTGCCGCCGAGCGTCGTAAGCTGCAATTCCTGGACCTTACTGACCTTGCCCGCCGGATAGAGGATGACGACCTCGATGCCCTCGACGCCGTGAAACCCGGCCGCGACCGCTCCGCCTGTGTCGCCGGATGTCGCGACGACGACGATCGTCTTTTCCGCGTTATGTTGCGAAAAGTGCCGCAGACAGCGGCTCATAAACCGTGCACCGACATCCTTAAACGCGAGCGTCGGACCATGAAATAGCTCCAGCGTCGAGATCCGATCGGACATCTTGACCAGCGGGAAATCAAAATTCACGGTTTCCGAACAGATACCGAACAGCACATCGTCCGGTATCTCGCCGACGACGTACGGGCGGATGACATCAAACGCGATCTGTTCATTCGAACTGGTCCGTAACCCGTCCATAAACCCGTTGGGCAATTTATTGATAGCGGACGGAAAGTAGAGCCCCTTGTCCGCCGGTTGTCCGGCCAGAACGGCGTCGCGGAAAGTGGCGTGAGGTGAAATTCGGTTTGTGCTAAAGTAGTGCATCGGCGAAGAATGGGGCCAAAAAGTTGATCGTTAGATAATATAACGTCACGCCCGGATTTGCGAAAATATGGACGAAATTAAGGTTCTGGCACCGGCAACGGTCTCGAATGTGGTCTGCGGCTTTGATTGTCTCGGGTTTGCACTCGAGGTGCCGTTTGACGAAATGACGCTGCGAAAGATCGACGAACCGGTGATCCGCATCATCAACGGCGACGATTATGGGCTGCCGACCGATCCGGAGAAAAACGTCGCCGGTGTCGCCCTCCGGGCATTTATTGACGCTGCCGCTATCGACTTCGGATTTGAAATCGAGATCACCAAGCACATCAAACCCGGTAGTGGCATCGGGTCGAGTGCGGCCAGTGCGTGCGGTGCGGTCGTCGCGGCAAACCGCCTGATCGGCGACAGGTTTTCGAGGGCGGAGCTTATCGAACTCGCGATGGCCGGCGAGATGCTCGCCTCGGGCTCGCGACACGCTGACAATCTGGCACCGTGCATATACGGCGGCTTTACGCTGGTGCGGTCGACGGTGCCGCTCGATATCGTCGAGATCGAGTTTCCGAAGCTATTTGCCACCGTCATCCATCCGCAGATCGAGATCAAAACGAGCGAGGCTCGCGCCATATTGCCGCTCCACGTACCGCTCAGGGAAGCTATCCGCAACTGGAGCAATCTTGGCTCGCTCGTCGCCGCCCTCGCAAAGGGCGACTACGGGCTCATCGCCCGCTCGATGGAGGACACGATCGTCGAACCGGTCCGTAAGTCGCTGATACCGAAATTCGACGAGGTAAAAGCCGCCAGCCTCGACGCCGGTGCTCTCGGCGGCGGCATTTCGGGCTCGGGGCCGTCGATGTTTATGCTGAGCACAACGCACGAGGCAGCAGACGAAGTGAGAGCTGAGATGGACCTCGTCTACGTCGAAACCGGTATTAGATTCAACACTTACGTCTCGCCGATCGATCCGCGGGGTGTGCGCTTCGTCTGACGGGCAGAAAGCGGCTATTTTAACTTACGGCAAACCTGTTAAGATAATGTCAGAATGCTGACGAGAGAATTAGAAGAAACACTTAGTTACGCGGTCGACGAGGCGGTGCGGCACAGGCACGAGTTTGTGACCCTGGAGCATCTGCTTTTTGCGTTGCTCGAGGACGCGGCGGCCCGAGAGATATTGTTTCATTGCGGAGCCGATATCGATGAGATCGCCCGGGCGTTGCAGGAGTATTTCGACGACGTACTCGAAAAACTGCCGGAGGGAACCAAGTTGATGCCCGAGTTGACTTCGATGTTTCAATCGACGATCTCATACGCTGTCCTGCAGGCCGAGGGCAGCGGCCAGGGAGCGGTCGACGGCGGCAACATCCTGGCGGCGCTCTATCAGGCCGAACAGGCGTACGCCGTCTATTTGATGTTCCAGCAGGGCATCACTCGGCTCGACATACTCAATTACATTTCCCACGGTATCTCAAAGATCGATCTTGGCGAACCGCTGCCGGACGGCGTCGACGAAGAGGAACTTGACGGCCCGTCGAGTGCGCAGCGAAAGAAGCCGCTCGAGAGCTTCACGGTCGAACTCGTGGCAAAAGCCGCCGCCGGTGAGATCGACCCGATCGTCGGCCGCCTCGCCGAGATCGAACGCACCATCCAGATCCTCTGCCGCCGTAAAAAGAATAATCCGCTCTACGTTGGCGAGGCGGGCGTCGGCAAAACCGCTCTGGCCGAGGGGCTCGCGCTCAAGATCAGCGAGGGCAATGTGCCTGACGTGCTCGTCGGAGCCAAGGTTTTCGCACTGGATATGGGTGCCGTTCTGGCCGGCACGCGATACCGCGGCGATTTTGAACAGCGGTTCAAGGCGATCATCAACGAACTCAAAAAAGAAGAGAACGCGATACTCTTCATCGACGAGATCCACACCATCGTCGGTGCCGGAGCCGTCTCGGGCGGGTCGATGGACGCGTCAAACATCCTCAAACCGGCACTCGCCGCCGGCGAACTCCGCTGCATCGGCTCGACCACGCATACCGAATACAAGGCAGCGTTTGACCGCGACCGTGCCCTCGCACGGCGTTTCCAGCGGATAGACATTAACGAGCCGACGGTTCAGGAGACCTTTGAGATCCTGAAGGGGCTGAAAAGGTTTTACGAAAATTTCCACGGCGTAAAATATAGTAACGAGTCGCTCCACACTGCTGCCGAACTCGCGGGCAAATACATCAGCGACCGGTTTTTGCCGGACAAGGCGATCGACGTCATCGACGAGGTCGGCGCATCGGTCAAACTGTTGCCGCTGACAAAGCGGCCGAAAAAGGTGTCGGTCCAGATGGTCGAAAATACCATCGCCCGCATGGCCAAAATTCCACCGAAAACGGTTGTTGCCGATGAAAAGATCCGCCTCAAAACACTGCGGGACGACATTAAAAAAGCGATCTTTGGCCAGGACGAGGCGATCAACGCGATCGTCGATGCGATCCAGATCTCGCGCGCCGGTCTCGGGGCACAGACCAAACCCGTCGGATCGTTCCTGTTCTCGGGGCCGACCGGCGTCGGTAAGACCGAGGTCGCCAAGCAGCTTGCCGAAATACTCGGCGTCGAATTTATCCGCTTTGACATGAGCGAGTACGCCGAACCGCACACCGTTTCGCGGCTGATCGGTGCACCACCCGGCTACGTCGGTTTCGACCAGGGCGGACTGCTGACCGAGGCAATAATGCGGACGCCGCACGCCGTTTTGGTGCTCGACGAGATCGAAAAAGCACACCCGAATCTCTTTAATTTGCTGCTCCAGGTGATGGACTCGGCAACATTAACGGATAACAACGGCAAAAAAGCTGACTTTCGCAACGTCATACTTATAATGACGACGAACGCGGGTGCCCGCGAGCTGTCGTCGGGTGGCATGGGTTTTCGCAATTCGACGGATACCAAGGGCAACGCCAAGGGCGTGATCGAACGGACGTTCACACCCGAGTTTCGCAACCGACTCGATGCGTGGGTACCGTTCAAGGCTCTGGACATCGAGGTGATCAAGCTGATCGTCGATAAGTTTGTCAATGAGCTCAACGGCCAACTCGCCGAGAAACGCGTGCTCGTGAAATTGACCGACGCGGCCCGCGAGTGGCTCGCTATTCATGGTTTTGACGCCCGCTACGGTGCCCGCCCGATGTCGCGTCTGATCCACGAAAAGATCAAGCAGCCGCTGGCGAACGAGATCCTTTTCGGCAAACTCGCCGGCGGCGGCAGTGCGATGGTCGAGGAAAAGGATGGCGAATTAGTGCTGGATTTTTGATAGAATGACGTTCGAGATCATAGATGAGATCGTTAACATCGAGACTATCGCTATCGGCAGCAATATTCGGGAAATATCTCGATTGCGAGAACAATATGGTCATGGCCGCTGGCGAAAATTGAAGGGTGAAACGACAGTCCGATTGATGAATGGGTCCACTCGCCGCGTCGAAATTCATTGGTACGAAGCTCACGGCGTCGGGAAACGTAAAATGAAGATCAAAAAGTACTTTGATTAATATATGGGAACCAATGGGTCAAAAAGCAAGTTTGTTGTCTGCATCAAGAACGACGGTTGCGACGATCTGGAGTTGCGTAAGATATACGAGGTGTTGCCGGATCAAAAAGCCGCAGAAGATGATTATATCCGCGTCGTCGATGAGTCCGGCGAAGACTATCTCTACCCTGCCGCCTATTTCTTTACGGTTCAAATTCCAAAGGCCGTGATGGAAGGCTTGAGAATTGCCGCATAGGACTTGTGTGCGGCTCAAAATGCCGCTCTTCAAACCCCGATCATTACGGGTCGAAGATTTTTAGCTGAAATTTTAGTCAAGTAAGCTACATATGGCTCAACAACGCGATTTAAGGTCTACGATAGTCTCGGCGGTGATCGGGGCGACGTTTGCGACGGTCGTCCTTTTTGTTTTCTTTACGTATTTTGGAAAGCAGACGCCGCCGACGGACGCCTCGCCGACGCCGACACCTGCGGCCGGGGACACTCCTAAACAGCCGCCAAATGTGGAAATACCAAACCCCGAGATCAGAGCGACTGACGTCTCATCGCTGAGCATCGACACGGTCTACAAAGGCTATTTTGACGCAGCTGATAAATGCTCAAGATCGTATAACGAATATTTTGGCAACGATGACGGCTCGTCCAGCCCGAGTTCGCCATGTGTGGTCAAGGTCACTTTCGATCGCGACGGCCACGCGTCACGCTTGGTCGAAGTCAGCCGATGGGACAAGGTGGCCAAACAAAAGCGAGTCGTCGAGCGAACAGATTCGACCGCCGATGTCACGGCTGAACAGTTTAACGGCCTAGCTCAGGCCATCGTCGCCAACGAGGCGTTCAGGTCGTGGCGGGAAGGCACGATGATAAATGTCAGCAATTGCAAGATCTCGGTCACCTATCCCGGCGGTGTCAGGTCACCGATGAGCAATGTCAGCGAACAGACGACAGGTTATCTGCAGATGGTCGAGGCGTTCAAGCAGCTTGAGAAGCAACTGGCCTGGAAACCTACAAAGTAATTACATTTGACACCCAGTGGAAAAGACGGCCCGGCAATCCCAAGCCCGGGCCTTTCTCGTTATCGTCCAAGATCATTTTTTCGCCGTCGGCAAATATTGCGATCGACAGCAAATCAACCTTCATATACTTTTCTTTCGGGTCTGCTTGATACACGCCGGGCTTTAATTCCGAGTTCTGGCCGGTCCCTTCTTCGCCAATGATCCGCACTCACGTCGTCCGGTCAATTGCCGCCGATCGGATCGCCCGGCGGTGGCGCGAGCGGGGTCGTCTGGCGCCGCGGGGCGTCGGGCCGCGTCAGGAACCGCTCGATATCGTCGATCGTCGCACGGTAATGGGCCGCGTTGTCGCCGACGGCCTGCGCACTTTTGAGCATTGCGGCTAACGAGCGAAGGGCGTCGGTCGCGACCGCTCGCACTTGCGGTTGGGCGTTGGCATTGGCGGCGAGATCCATCAGACGGGCAACTGTCAGGCTCTGTACCGCTTGCCGGACCGCCGCCTGTTTACGGTCAACCGGCGGCGGAGACTTCCACGTGGCCGTTACAAGCGCCTCGACGATCTCGCGGAAATGGGGGTTTGTCTTGTTTCGGGCATTTTGGCTGATCGTGCGTGCGGCACGGTTTGGTTCGAGCAAACCGCTGATCGCGAGGTCGGCGGCGATCTCGGCCGCACCGATGGCGTCGAACACCGGATTGGTCCGCTTGGCAAATAGCTCCGAGCGTTCCGAGCGGTACCCGTACGCGAGCGGCGGCATCAGATCGATGATGTTGTCCGGTATGACCAGTTCCTCCGGCGAGATCGTATCGAGTGCCGCCTGCAGGGCGTCACGCTGGCGTTGGGCCGGAACGATCTCCTGAACTTGGGGCGGATTTGGCCCCGTCTTGGTTCGCACCGAAAACGTGTAATAAACTCCGCCGATCGATTTGATCGCGGCGGTCAATTGGTATCGGTGGTGCAGATAGAGCGGTAAAAATTTGTTTTCGACTTCGGACATCGGGGCTCCGACCGGGATGTTCTGAATTCCAAATTGGCTGAGCCCGATGCGGCGGACCTGCATCTCGTGTTTGAGCGACGCGACCGGATCGGAGCCGTTGTCCCACAGATTGGCGAGCGGGTTTGAAGCATTTGCGGGCCGTGCGTCGCTGTCCGACAGGAACAGCATTCCGTTAGCAATGCCGTCACCCACGATCTTTTCGAGCTCGACGTTCTCATCGGCACCGGCGGCAAACTGCGAGTAGGCGTATTTCACCTGAAACTTATCAAATGTGCCGATGCCGACGGCGTAGGCGTTCGAAAGATCGAGCTTGCCGTTTTTGATCTCGACGAGCGGTGCCGGATAGTCCATCACCGAACCGCGGCCATAGGTGCTGGCGGCAAAATTGTGCGTGAAACCCAATGTATGCCCGACCTCGTGGGCGGCGAGTTGGCGGATGCGGGCATACGACATCGCCGTGACCTCAGCCGCTGTGTCGGGCGTCGCAAGATAGTCGACATCGGGCATCAGGCCAAAGTCACACGCATTGCCCGCCGAACCGTACGGCGGCGAGAGGCCGACGCCGAGCAGGAAATCCTGCCGTGCCCGCTGCGAATCGAGCGTCACGTCGCCCTTTAATATCTCGCCCGTCCGCGGGTCGACGACCGCGTCGCCGATCGACCATCCGCGGGTCGAGCGATGCACCCAATTGATCATATTGTATCGAACGTCCATCGGGTCGGCGTCCGGCGGCAGAACCCGAACCTGAAACGCGTTACGAAAACCGGCCGCCTCAAACGCCTGGTTCCACCACGATGCACCCTCGATGAGCGCGTCCTGGATCGCTTTTGGAGCCCCGCTGTCGACATAATAAACGATCGGTTTGACCGCCTCGCTGACGGCTGCACCGGGGTCTTTTTTCTCAAGGCGGTGGCGTTCG
>JAYVUD010000448.1:0-3895 GCA_043788335.1 Chloracidobacterium sp.
CCAGGCCAACCCGTCAAATGTCGCGTTTACCTCCGACGTCACGCTCCGAAACTCGAACTATATGCTGAACCAATACTAATCTCCGACGGTATGCCAGAACACGATACGGCTATGACAAATTTAACAGAAACGAAATTCAGGGATCGCGAAGGCGAGCGTGGCACCGCATTGGTCATGGCACTGCTTGTCACCGCTATCCTCTTGATATTGAGTGCGGGACTGCTATTGGAGTCGACATCCAATACGCAGAACGTCACCGACGCCACCGCTGAGGCTCAGGCATATAACGCAGCGGAAAGCGGCATCCAATCTGCGGTCAATGTTCTGCGCGGAAATGTTGCCCCGAGTCCACTTTTTGATTCGACTAAACCGGCGTCAGATGTGGCTAACAAGATCACCTTTGTTAAAGCCCTGAAACTTGCAACGTCGAATACGAGTTCTGACACAAGTACAGCACCCCGTCTCTCGCGGTGGCTCGGTTACGACAGCACCTGCACCGACCGGGTCGTGATCGGTTCGGCCACATGCAATATTTCGAACGGATTTGCCTATTCGCTCGCGATCTCAGACCCTGATAATACGGGATCAATGGTTTCGTTCAGCACGTCGGGCACCATCTTCGACAACGACGACACCGACCCCGCTCAGATAACCTACGGCATCGCACCTAATCAAGTAAAGATCAAATACTACCCGACTGCGGTAACCGATCTTAACGTAAGCAGCGGCTCGGGAAGCACGAATTTTGGCCGATTCAACGTCGCGATAACCGGAATCGGAGCGACGATCCCGGCGTTCAATCGTTTCGAGATCGTCATCCGCATGACCAAGCCATACAACGTGACGCGCACGATACGTGGCTTCATCGAGACAAATGCCGGGTCGATCAGTACGCCGCCGAGGATAATCTTTGATGCTCAGACCTTTACAATGTCAGGTAGCGTCATGACGCTCGTGTTTCCCTGGGGTTCTCCGATAAACCAATCGATAATCGGGCCGCCGCAGAGATACGGATATGAATCTCTAATGAGTCTCGGCGACAACACGATCTCGGGAAACATAACATCTCCGGAGCCGACCAGATTGCTCTTGGCCGCCACCGGATACGGGCCACGCGGAGCTCAAAAGCATCTTGAGGCAATAATTCAAAAAGACTTCTTCAACGGGCTGCGGGCACCGGCCACGTTGACATTGGTCGGGCCGACCAGTACATCGAGCCCGAGCACGACATTTAATTTCAATCCGGGATCTTCGAACGTGACCGTTTACTCCGGTGACGATACGGTTTCTACGGACATTATTCCGCCCATCGGTACAACCAATCCAGACAATCTGGATACCGTTCAGGCTTCGGTCGATGGACAACCCCCGCATCCTTTCAACGGAACCGTTATCGGCACGTCTTCCGACGTCTCAGTCGAAATACCGAATTATTTGTCCGGTCCGAGGGCTCTGGACGGGACGGTCCGCTCGTTGGCGACGGTCGCCCAATCGTCGGGCCGGTTTTTTTCGAGCGGAACCCAGCCGACGACGTTTGGCGATAACACCAGTGGGCAGGGAATAACCTTCTGCGACGGCGATTGTAGTTTTACCGGGAACGGCGGGGGTATCATGGTCGTCACGGGCCAGTTAACGCTTACCGGCAACTTTAGCTTCAACGGATTGATAATCGTCACGGGTCAAAATGGCGTCACTCGGTCCGGCGGCGGTAACGGAACGATCCAGGGGAATATGATCATCGCTCCTTACGTTGGAAGTCGTATAGAGGACGGGATCAGTCCGACAGCGTCAGCGACGTTCCTCGCACCCCAATACGACCTTTCAGGCGGTGGAAACTCCACGGTGGTCTATAACTCAAACACCGTAGCCAACGGTATGGTTGCGGTCAGCAATTTCGTGCTGGGGGTTGTCGAGAAGTAGGCCGCACAATTCTTTCCAATCAACGGCGGTTGCGGAGGTTATCGATTCCGCAACCGCTTTTTATCTGTAGATATACCTATACAACCTGCAAACCACGGACGCCGGATACGCTAGCATCAGGGATTTGCCGATAATACTTTTGACGCACGTTTGAAATCCGCCGGACTTGGGTCTATGATTACCAATAATTTTCACTTTGATCGGTTGATCTTCGCCGAAGCGGTCCGAATTTTGTCGTAAGGAACTAGATATCAATGCCCTGTAAAACTTCGGATCTTGCGCAGGTAAAGCTGTTTGAGCTGATGGATGAAAATGAGCTCGGCGAACTGGCCGGGGTCATCGATTCCAAAACGGCTCGGGCCGGCGATGTGATCTTTCACGCCGGTGACTTTGGAGACGTTCTATACATCGTCAAATCGGGCGAGGTCGAACTCTATGTCCGCGATACGGCCGGGCAAAAGATCGTGCTGACGGTGGCCGAAGAAAATGACCTTTTCGGTGAGCTGTCGATGCTCGACGAGCGGCCAAGGTCGGCCTCCGCATTAGTCCTCGTTGACTGCGAACTGTTGATGCTCGACCGCGGCGACCTGTTGCTGCTGTTTCAAAAGCAGCCTGACGCCGCCCTCAATATGCTCGCGGCAATGAGCACGATGCTGCGCAAGGTTGACCGACTGCTGATGACGCGCGTCTCGCGCAACGTCAATGATGAGATGGAGGAAAAGCTGCCGACACTGCAGCGGATCGCGGATTGGATCGCGTGGTTCAGCGGCAGTATGATGTTCCTGATCATCAACGGCCTCTGGTTCCTGGTCTGGATCGCCGCCAATACGCTACCGCCGGCGGATAAACAGTTTGACCCGTTCCCGTTCGGACTGCTGACGATGATCGTTTCGCTCGAGGCGATCTTCTTGTCATGTTTTGTCCTGATCTCGCAAACCCGGCAGGCAGCCAAGGACAAGATCCGCGCTGATATCGAATATGACGTGAATATCAAGGCCGAACTAGAGGTGGCACACCTTCACGAAAAGGTGGACCATATCCATGAGCAGATGACCGCAAAATTTGTGGATTTTGAAAAGCTGCTGCGGCGATCAGCCCGATCTAAGGAGTAGGATCTACAGAGTCTCGGGGAGACTAATCGGGGCGGTTGGTCAGATCAGGTTTGAGGAAACTCTAGTCGCGGCTCCGGACCGGATGTTCCCTAACATAATAACGTGGCCCGATAAGCGGCAAACTCGGGGTCAACGGTCACAATCGTATAATCTTCGACAATGCCTTGAGAAATTAACAGCCGGTCATAAGGATCTTTATGGTGAAAAGGTAGGGTATCTAATGTCAAAATATGTTCGGTTTTGATCGGTAAAATTTCTACTTCGTTGTCTCGTCGTTGGCTTTCGAGCAAATCTCGCAGGGGGAGCGTGAGTTTCATCTTGCCGAGCTGAATCTTGATCAGCATCTCCCAAATACTGACATCACTCAAAAATAATCGATTGCTCTCGTCTTCTAACGCGGCAATTGCGGTGGCTGAAAGTTTCGTCGGCTCGTCCGCCCACCAAATAAAACTGTGCGTGTCAAAAAGTATGTCCAAATCTAGTCCTTACCCAACCAGAACTCATCGGAAAGCGGCTCGTCAAAATCCCCGCTTGTCCAAATAGTTCCCCGATTCAGTCCGGCCGTTCGTTTCTTTTTCGTGGGCACGATCGACGCCAAACGAGCTATCGGCTTTCCGTCCCGTGCGATCACAATTTCGTTGTTAATTTCAACGATTGCCAGCAGATCGGATAATTGCTTTCCTACCTTGTCTAGATTAACTGTTTGCATTGGCATACTTAACCCTACGGCAGTATAACACGGCTTGCTCGAGCCATCTGAAAAAACTTCAGACCACGACTCAACCTACTTGAGACCTTACCATTCAATCCGGGAGCGAATGGTGCATTGTTAAATTGCGAACTTCGAGATGCCCATGCAGTTT
>JAYVUD010000449.1:0-8552 GCA_043788335.1 Chloracidobacterium sp.
AGACCGCGATCACGAGTGCGAACGCAGGACTCAGCAAAAGTGAGCCTACGGCCGCAATGGCGAAAAGCAAGACCATCGCCCCGCGAGCCAAGTTTAGATTGAGTGCACCGGCAGCCAATGGCCGGTTCCTCTTTGTCGGATGTTCTCGGTCAGCACTGATATCGCAGAGATCATTAAAGAGATATATCCCGCTGCTAGCCGCACAAAAAACTGCAAATCCGAGCAGACTGACCCATAGATTTCTGGGGTCAGTCAGTGACCGCGAAAAAATGACACCGGAGAATACGAGCAGATTCTTAGTCCACTCCTGCGGACGCATCTCTATGAACAGTCCCTTCAAATTACGTGAAAGGGAAATGTTTGTGGTGGCTTCGAACTCGATCGTTTTCACGTCGTTACCTCCGCCATAGGATTTTCGGCGGCAGCCCCGGGACGAACCGAAATTGCGTGGTCGATCATTCTGACGACGTCGAAATTACGGGAATATGTGCCAATGATCGAATCCATAAGATCGAGCTTTTGCTCGATTGACAAGCCCATTCCGGGAAAAAACTTTAATTCCGGAACGTCGTCGCCGGACAGAAAATCGAGCGGATGCAGCAGCAGCGAAGGCTGAACGCCCGTCGCACGGCACATCGCGAGGGCTGTTTTCCAATATGCGAGTGCAACCGTCTTTGAGAACGTGGCTAGATACATCACGTAACTGGCGTGGATCGGCGTTTTGAACACCGGAAACGTAGTGACAGGGATCTCAATGATCTCGCGGCCGTGAATCCGGCGAAGATATGGCTTTAAGGTTTGAAAACCATCTGAGAACTTACCGAAAAGCTCTTTCCGCTTTTCACGCTCTTCGACGGACATTTCGGGCGAACTAAAGAAATAGTACGCACGGGCGAGTGGTGCGACATAGGTTGGGAATGTCGAGCAATCGTATACATAGCCCCGTTCCGCCAAAACCTCAAGTACCGTATCGCTCAAGCTGTAACCGGGCCCGCGAAAGCCAACGGTACGTTTTCCCGTGGCTGCCTCGATCGCGGTTTCCGAGCGTTCAAATTCGTCGACGACCTCGGTTTTCGAGTACAGATGGAGCCATGGTTCGTGGCTATAACTGTGGTTACCGATCTCGTGTCCTGCCTCCGAGATCGATGCCAGCGACGTTCGGTTTTCGTCGAGTGCGGCGTCCTGGCCGACGATAAAGAATGTGATCTTGAGGTTTCGCTCGCTGAGAAACTTGAGCGTACGCGGTATCACCGTGTCCAGATATGATGGGAAACTCTCCCATCCGGAATCACCGTGCGTTTTCATATACGACCACTTGTTGTCGAGGTCGAGTGATAAACTCGCGATCTGTTTCATAACAATTCACGACCTGCCAATCATCAGATCGCCGGGCCGACATCAGGTACCTAACCCCGGATTTTGCAATTCGCGGGCGAAAAAGTTTTCCGCCAGTTGGATCGTTTCGTTTACGTTTAGGGTCCCGTTCAAGATATGCGATGAATTGAGAATGAATACGTTTTCGATCGATGTCTTGACCGCCGGCACGGACTCGGAATAGTTTATGACCGGCAGCGGGAATACATTTCTTACCCGCGAAACCTTGAACGCGATCACGTCTTTTCGGCGAAAATGCGGATACATTTTTTCGAGTCCGTCGAGAAATATGCGTTCAATATCGGCGTCGGACCTCTTAAAGATCTCATCGTCGGGAGCGACGTACTTTGGCAAATAGATCAGCGAGTTAAGCCCAAACGCCGTCTTGTCGACGAGTGCGGACATCTCGATGACCCCCGTAAATGGTGCCTCATCTGTGATATTTGTTACGTAAAAGCTAGAAAGCGGGCATTTGGTAAGGATCGACGCACAGACTATGCCCTGGTATTGGATCCGCTCGAGTTTTGAACGTTCAAACTTAGACAGTTGCGGAACGAGTTTCGCCGCGGTACTGGACGGGCAGGTTAGGATCACACTGTCGAAATATTGGTTTGAGTTCACTCCGGCAGGGTTCTCGACAGCCCCGTTATGCGGCCCGGGTTCGGACAGGAACATTGCCGAAAACCCCGGAGCGACCGCCACTCCGGTTTGAACGCGCGCGTATTTCACCGAGTCGGCGCCGTTATTGCCATGGCCAAGAGCCTTCTGCTTTTTGTCGCTCCGGCGGCGGGTGGCAACAGGTACGATTCGCAACCTGCCGTCCGGCAATCTTTCAACGTGATCGATCCGCGAATTGAGGCGGATCTCAACCCCTTTTGCGACCAGTGTTTCACCAAATTTCTCGAGTACCCGAGCATAGCCTCCGCGCACATAACCGAACATTTCCGTTTTGAGGCCCGAGCGGCGGGCGGCGTACATCCGCTGGATCGTCGCCCAGATAAATGCGGCCGATGTCTTCTGGTAGGCGCTGCCGAGCTTTGCGATCAATAGCGGACGCCACATTTTTTCAAACGTTGCCCTGCCCGAGAGTTTGGTCAGCCATTTTTCGACCGAGAGCTTTTCGAGAGCCTTCCAGTCCTTTTGCCGCGATGCATAGAAGATCGTCGCCCCGAGCCTGAGTTTGCTTATGATGCCGAGAGGAGGGAATTTGAGAAACTCCATCGTGTTAGACATCGAATAGAGCTTACCGCCGGTGTAAAACCCGGTCTTTGTTTCTACCCACTGAAATTCGTCGCCGAGCCCCAATTCCTCGACGATCTTTCGGGTAAATGAATCAGAGGCGAGCGTCACGTGATAATGTTTGTCCCACTCATAGCCGCCGATGTTCCACGATGCCGCCAGGCCACCGATCTGTTCAGCACTTTCGAAAATAGTGACATTTGCGCCGGAGTTTGCCAGGCGTAACGCAAGCGTCATCCCGAGAAATCCCGCACCGATGATCGCATAGCTCCTCGCCATAAAGTAACTTCAACACCAAACGCGGCCATATTTGCACGCCTATATCATCGCCCCACTCCGCCTAGGGCCGCTCCACTACATTTCGGTCACTAATATCGTAAGCCAAGCCGCACGAACACTCGAATGTACCACTTTCGCCTTGGTCAAATTTATGAAATAACAGCCCGCATTTGCAAACGGCACCGACAGAGCGTGCCGGCGAACCGAGTACAAGATGAAAATCGGGAACCGATCGTGTTACGACCGATCCCATACCGATCATTGCCCATCGGCCGATCTCGAGATCGTTGCCGATTATGCATCCGGCACCGATGGTCGAGCCTTCGCGAACGAGCGTCGGGAGCGTGTGTTCATCGGGCTCCGAGGGCCTCAGCGACTTGAGGTCGGGGAACGTCGCACGCGGAAAACGGTCGTTGGTAAACGTGGTCGAGGCCGAGATCATTACTCCGTCCTCAATAGTTACCGCCGCGCAAATATAAACCATCGCATTGATCTTTACGCGGTTGCCTATCCGAACATCATAGGCAATGTAAGATTTCTCGCCGACAATGCAATCCTCTCCGAGGCTTGCACCGTGTCGAATATGAACCGAGTCCCAAATGCTCGTGCCCTCGCCGAGTGTGACGCCGTCCTCGATAATCGCTGTCGGATGTACTCGTGCCATATGTGCTTAGGGCGGAAACACGACCTGTAGGGAGTGTGCGTCACCGATACGGACACACTCCCTACAGGTCGTGTTTCTGCCCTCCTATTTTGCCGCTGCTGCCTTTTCGACCACGGGCTGCCAAAGGTTTTGGTTGAGCGACCGGTACGCTGCCTCGATGACCTGAACCGATGCCAGGGCGTCTAACGGGCGTATAAGCAGCTCTTCGGTTCCGCGGAGGGCTCCGGCAAAATTTTCGATCTTGCCTTTGAACGACGCGACCTTGTCGTACCCTTTACCGAAAACGGTCCAGTCGGGGCTTGAATTAAGCTTGTATTTCGATTCGCGCCAGCCGATGTGGAGGGTGCCATTGGAACCGTAAACGCTTATGAAATAGGGCAGCTCCTTGTTGATGCCCCACGTCAGATCAACGCTGGCGGTGACCCCGTCTTTTGTTTTCGCAAACATCTTGATGTTTTCGTCGACGGCGAGCCCCTGTGTGCCGCCGGCATCGACGGCGAGAACCGAATCGATCGGGCCCATAATGTACCTGATGATGTCGACCGAGTGCGTTCCGTTGTCGATGAGGACGCCGCCGCCGGATAATTCAGCGTCTGAGTTCCAACGGTGCGACATGTCGACCTTGGCCGTGAAGGCATTTTCGAACTGTAGTACCTCACCGAGCATTCCCGAGGCAATGATGCCTTTTGCCTTGATAACGTCGTCACAATAGCGAAATTTCGACGCCATTGTGAAAATGACGTTGTTCAATTCGGCCGTGTGGATCATTTTTTCGGCGTCGGCGACACTCTTGCATAACGGCTTTTCGCAAAGAACGGGCGTGCCGCGTTCGAGAAAAAAGCACGTGATCTCGGGATGTGTGCTCGGCGGCGTTGCGACGATGACGGCATCGAGCCCGAGTTCGGCCAGTTTTTGGTAATCGCCGTATGCCGTTCCGCCGACGATCTCCGCCAGAGCGCCTGCGGCATCTGCCCGAAGGTCGGCGATCGCCACCAATTTGCAGCATGTGCTCTCGTTAAATGCCTGAGCATAGGCCTGTGCGATGCCGCCGGCCCCTACTAATCCAAATCTTAATTTCGTCATAATCATCCTTTACCGCATGTTCCGCGGATAACGCGGGTAACGAACAAAATCGGCTTTTCCGATCTGCGTCATCCGCGTCATCTGCGGCTAAATTACTTTCGCAGTTTGCCGGCTACGATCCGCACATTTTCGGCGATGTACTCGACGTGTTCGTCGGTATACTTCTCGTTCCAGGGCAGCACGAGCACGTCGTGAAGAGCCTTGGCCGTCAGCGGGTAATTTTCCATTTCATAGTCGACCGCTCCCTCACGGGCGAGGTTGAACGGGAAATGGCTGTCGCCGAGGGTGTTCTTTTCCTGAAAGACCTGGCACATAAACGCGGGCTTGACGATGTACCGCGGGGCCGAGAATATGTTCTTTTCTTTCAACAGGTTAGCCATACCGACCGAACCGCCCTCGATCTTCGAGTCGTCGACGTTGAGGCAGTATTTCCAGTAAACATGGGTCGAATCGTCGGCGATGACCGGAGTTTCGATACCGTCAATGCCCTTTAAGAGCTCTTCGAATTTCGCTGCAGCGGCCTGACGGCTGGCGACCGTCGACTCGAGTTTTTCGAGTTGTCCGAGAGCGACCGCGGCCTGAAGTTCGCTGACGCGATAGTTCAGAGCCATAAAATAGTGGTCAGCGTTAGCGTCGCCGTAGCCCCACGCTTTGTTTATGTATAGAAACATGTGGCGGGCAATCTTTTCGTCATTGGTGACGACCAGGCCGCCTTCGCCGGTGGTCATGTGCTTGCCCTGCTGCAGGCTGAAGCAGCCAATGTCGCCTATCGTTCCGGCGTACGACTCGCCGCATTTTGCCAGAAATGTCTGTGCCGAATCTTCGATCACGGGCAGGTTGTGCTCCCGTGCAAGTGCCATGATCGGGCCCATTACGCAGGGGTTTCCGAATAGGTGCGTGACGATTATTGCCTTGGTTCGCGGGCTGATCTTGGCGGCTATCGTCTCGGCCGTGACGTTCAGGGTCTTGGGGTCGACCTCGGCAAATACGGGCACGACGCCGCGATACATGAGCGGGGTCAGGGCTCCCATATCGGTGATCGAGGTGGTGATGATCTCGTCGCCCGGATTAGGATTGACGGTCGCGACGGCAATGTGGATCGCGGCCGAGCCCGAGGTGCAGGCGTAGGCGTATTTGACGCCGAGCTTTTCGGCGAAGGCTTTTTCCAGCATTTTGCCAAATTTGCCTTTGGTCGTGGTCAGCGTACCGCTATTTAATGCCTCGGTGACATAGCGAATTTCGGTCTCGTCAAATGTGCGTCCGGTCGAGTCCTGGTCCGACGGCAGCGTCATGATTCGTTCTGTTTGTGCTACGGATGTCATATATAAGTATTTCTTTTGGTCTAAAGTATGCAAACCTTCTATTCATAGATTGGGTCTAGTCGCAGTCGCGGCCGCGTCGGCGACCGGACTCTTGCCGACTAAGATCCGTCCAAATTATCGGGGTCTTTCCTCAAGTTTAATAGAAGTTTCAATCGTTTCGTTTTTCCGAAACCAGCGAAGTTTTATTAGGCGGGACAGTAGTTTTATGTGGCCGACGATGGTCCGGGCGGTCTTCATTTTTGAGATCCCGAACAGCCGCACGTCCAGAACCGCGGGAAATTCGACGATCCGGCCGCCGCTCAGGTCGAGTTTGCCGAGCATTTCGGCGACACCGAGAAATCCGGTCTCGGTCAGGTTTAGAGCTAGGAACGCGTCGCGGCGATAGACTCTGAAACAACTCGTGTAGGTATCAAGTTTCGAGTTAAGGACGCGGCGATAGAGAAATGATGCCCCTTTGGACAGAAATAGTCGCCAGCCGGGCACGTTTCTCACGCCGCCGAGGCGGTGATACGGCGACGCCGTGACCAGGTCAACTCCGCCTTTCGTCAGCGGCAGCATATTGGCTAGTTCGAGCGGGTCGTAGGTGCAATCGCAGTCCATCGAGCAGACGAGGTCGGTGGATGCCTCGCGAATACCCGTCATAATGCCCGCCGCGACGCCCTGATTGGTCTCGTGGCGGACGATGCTAACGTTGGGCCACTCGCCAAAGAGTCTGCCCAGCAGAGCGAACGTATCGTCCGTGCTGCAGTCATCGACAAAGACAAAAGCCGGATCATAGCCGCGGCTCGCGAGCGTGGTTTCCAGGCTGCGAAGCGTGTTCGCCAGATACGGCAGGGCTTCTTGTTCGTTATAGCACGGAATGACGATCGAAACCGGCTCGGCCGTTTGGGCGGTAGGTGAAATACGCGGTACCGAGATGACCTCGATCGCCGAGTCGGCCCGCTCCGGTGCCGTCTCGCCCAGCAGGCCGAGGTGGCCGGCGACCGATACGCAATTGTATAGGGCAAGATTTTCGCGAATGATCCACTCCATCTTGTCGAGTTTGCGGTAATGTCTAATGCGATTATACTGCGAGGCAGCCGAGATGCGGGGCTGTTCGGGGTCGAGTTCCCAGACGTGAAAATACGAAACAAACGGGGCGTCGGTATGCCGGTTCCAATCGTGGACCGCTCCGCGGGTCAACGTGTATGGGATCTGCCGAAAGTAGTTGCCGCCCGAGATCGGCAGCAGGCCGACACGCAGGTCGCGGGTCGAATATGGAAATTCCCACATGACGCCGGCCGGCGTGTGGATCTGATGGGCAAATCGCTTTGCTTTGTCATCGGAGCGTTTCGGCAAAAACGACGCGTCGTAGGCAAATCCCTCGTCCGCCAGTATCTCAAAGATCCAATCTTTACGCCCAAATGTGAGCTTTTCGGCGGCCCGGTACCCGGCAACCTTGCGTCCGGCGGCGTCCTCGATCGCACGGTTTGTTCGACGAATGTCCTCGCGAAATTCGTCGTTGGTCAAATTTTTAAGGCTCCGGTGATAGTATCCGCGGCTCGCTACCTCGTGGCCGCGGGAGACGATCTTGCGGACGAGTTTGGGGTTTTGTTCGGCGATCCAGCCGAGCAGGAAAAATGTGGCTTTGGTGTCAAATTCGTCCAGCAGATCGAGCGCTTTTAGTGTGTTTTGCTCATACCGTGGTTCGAAATTGGTCCAGTTTCGCTGCTGGATCAGGTTTTCAAACGCCCCGACGTGGAAATAGTCCTCCACCAGGATGGTGAGCAGATGAGTTTGTCGATCCCCGTTCGATTTCATCTTGGTTCAAATATTACTTAGCCTGCACCGATCTCGATCGGTTCGCTTTCGGTACCAGTTTATCTTCGATCACGCGGACGATGCGTGCGGCGGATCTGCCGTCGCCAAAGGGGTTAGAGATCTCCTTGACCGATTTGATCCAGGTGTCGACGGCGTAATTTTCGTCGAGTGCCTGCCGCAGAGCTCGCGGCGAACTACCGATCAGGCGCGACACGCCGGCGCGGATACCCTCGGGGCGTTCGGTGTTTTCGCGGAGCACGAGCAGGGGTTTGCCGAGACTCGGAGCCTCCTCCTGGACGCCGCCCGAGTCGGAAACGATGAGCCATGCCGACTGCATCAACGCCAGAAAGTCGGCGTAATCGAGAGGTTCGAGCAGGTGGACCCGGTCGAGTCCGCCGAGTATCTCGGTCGCCACATCCTTGACGTTCGGGTTTGGGTGAACCGGGAAAAACAGGCTCACGTCCGGCCGTTTCTCAATGAAATCGCGGATCACGCGGAGGTTGCCGGACATCGCCTCGCCAAAACTCTCGCGGCGGTGTGTGGTCAAAAGCAAACGCTTTGTGCCCTTGGTCGCAAAAATAAGTTCCGAGATCCGGGCCCCGGGCGTGAGGCCCTGGAGCATCCGGTTGAGCGAGTCGACGACGGGGTTGCCGGTGACGAAAATACGATCGCTCGCGACGCCCTCACCTAGTAAATTGTGCCGATTTTTCTCGGTTGCGGCAAAGTGAAATGACGCTATCTGCGACACGACGCGGCGGTTCATCTCCTCGGGAAACGGGCTGTTGATATTG
>JAYVUD010000450.1:0-4946 GCA_043788335.1 Chloracidobacterium sp.
CGTCGTCAGCCACGCCCGCGACGAATTTTTGCGGCGGTTCGACAATTTCGAATTCAGCCTCGCGCTTGAGACAGCCTGGACGGTGATCGCCCGCGTCGACAAACTGATCTCCGATTCGAAGCCGTGGGAACTCATCAAGGACGACAAACAGGCCGAGACGCTCAACGCCGTGCTCTATCGTGCCTGCGAAACGCTGCGTTGGCTGTGCATCGAGCTTTATCCGGTGATGCCCGACGCGGCAAAAAATATTTACAGCCAGATCGGCCTCAGCGATGATATCTCGCTGCTCGATCCGGCATCCCTCACCTGGGGACAATTACAACCCGGAACCCGCATCGGCGAAACCGTCGGTGTTTTCCCGAGATTAGATAAAAACAAAGTTATGAACGAAATAAAGAGTGAGAGCGAGCAGTCCGGTGGTCAACCGACGATGGAGCCCAAGTCAGAACCGGGAGCGGTAGCGACTGGGTCATCTTTCGCCCCGCCGGACGATCAGCAACCGACCACCGACAACTTCATCACCATCGACGACTTTCTCAAGGTCGAACTCCGCGTTGGTCAAATATTGGTCGCCGAACGCATCCCAAAAGCCGACAAACTTCTGCGTTTCGAGATCGATCTCGGCGAGGAAAAGCCCCGCCAGATCCTCGCCGGCCTCGCCGAATACTACGACCCCGCAACGCTCGTCGGCCGCAAAGTCGTCGTCGTCGCCAACCTCAAACCCCGTATGATGCGCGGCCTCGAATCCCAAGGCATGATCTGCGCCGCCTCACTAGAGGACAATTCCGGCCCAAAACCCGCATTGGCAGCTTTCATTGAAGAAGTAGAGATAGGGGCGAGGCTTAAATGAAGCTCTTGACGACGTTTTTGTTATCATGTATCCCGATAGCGATTGTCTTGTATTCGGGTTGCGTGACTTTTGAGGGATCTAGAAGTCCTAATGTGGGCAATTCCAATGTGGAATATGTCTCCGAAGTTAAGCCATCGTTCGTAAATCGTCTTTGGGCTCCGGAGGCGGTGGAGGCTTACTTTCCGTGCGAGTTTACGGAAAGCACTGGTTCCCATGCCCTGCCTAAAGGGTTAGAAACGAAGGAGTATGTGTTTTCGTGCGACTTTCAAACGGTCAAGTACTCCATTCGCTCTCGAAGGTCGAAAAAAGGTCTTTCCGATGAGTTCGAAGCCCTTCAGAAGGCATTCGGCGCAAAACGAGAGCGAATTGGCCCCTACGAGACAATAACAAATATCGTTAATCTTAGCGGTGATAGCACCACAGGCATAGATGGGGGTCCACTTACGACGGCCAGTTTTAGCAAAGTTACGAAGAAGAGAGCATTTCTGATCGAAAAGTCCCGGATAGTGAACCTCGAAGTGGAGTGCAGTTCATCCCAAGAGGGATATTGCGAAAATTTCTTTGGAGCCGAACCTAAAGACACCACGATCTTTTTTGATTCGTTGAAAATCAAATGAGCCTCATCGATTCCCACTGCCAGATTTGCGGCGAGCATTTTGATGCCGACCGGGACGAGGTTGTTTAGCGTTCCCGAGATGGGAACGGTGTGAAGGTGTCGAAATGGGGTATTATGCGTTTCGATTGGGACAGCGAAAAGGCATTATCGAACTTTAAGTAACACGGTATCGGTTTCGAAGAGGCTGAGACCGCGTTTGGTGACCCAATGGCTGCGATCTTCCTGGATAAAGACCACTCAAAAGGCGAAAAACGTGAGATAATCGTTGCATATTCAAATCGTCAGCGGCTTTTGGTGATAAGTTTTACTGAGAGGCCTGGCGGAATTATTAGAATTATAAGCGCCCGACGCGCCAATCCTGAAGAACGTCGGAACCACGAGCATGAATGAGATGGATGATGATCTGAAGCCGCATTACGATTTTGATTATTCACAAGCAAAGCCAAATAGATTTGCCGAGAGATACGGTCGAATGGTTACCCGCGTGGGGCTTGAGCCTGATGTAGCTGAACAATTTCCAACCGAAGAATCGGTTAACAAAGCCCTTCGTGATTACGTTCGGCTGACTAAGTCGAATAATCCCGACATCTCCACCCGATGATATTAATCGATTCCCACTGCCACATAGACGGCGAGCAATTTGACGCGGACCGGGACGAGGTCGTCTCGCGGGCGAGGGACGCGGGCGTTTCAATAATGCTAAATATTGGGACCGGCGATCCACACAGCGACGATTTTCGGCGGGCGGTGGCGGTGGCGGAGCGATATGACGGCGTGTATGCGTCGGTCGGGGTTCACCCGCACGATGCCAAATTGTATGACGACCATGCCGAAAAGCATCTGATCGAACTTGTCAGGTCGAGCAAAAAGGTCATCGCC
This sequence comes from Chloracidobacterium sp., assembly GCA_043788335.1. Taxonomy (GTDB): domain Bacteria; phylum Acidobacteriota; class Blastocatellia; order Pyrinomonadales; family Pyrinomonadaceae; genus OLB17. The sequence goes on from JAYVUD010000450.1 coordinate 2,346, forward strand.
TGGGGCGAGATCGGACTTGATTATTATTACGACCACAGCCCGCGTGATGTGCAGGTTGCGACCTTTCGCCGGCAGATACGCACCGCAAGAGAACTCGGCCTGCCGATCATCATCCACAGCCGCGACGCCGACGACGAGACGGTCGAGATTCTGACCGACGAATGCTCGTACGACGGATTTCGCGGCATAATGCATTGCTTTGGCGGTACGGCCCCGATGGCGAAAGCTCTGATGAAGATCGGTTTCCTGATCTCGTTCGCCGGCAATGTGACGTTTAAAAAGGCCGAAAACCTGCGTGACGCCGCCCGCGTCGTCCCGCTCGACCGCCTGCTCGTCGAGACCGATTGCCCGTTCCTGACGCCCGTACCGTTTCGCGGCAAACGCAACGAGCCGAGCTACGTCGTTCACACCGCGCAGTTTCTCGCCGACATGTACAACGTCAAAGTTTCGGAGCTCGCAGACCGCACGACACGCAACTTTCTGGATCTATTCAAATTGTAATTTACCGCAGAGACGCCGAGACGCAGAGCGAACAAATCGAATATGCTCTGCGTCTTTGCGTCTCCGCGGTGTAATATGTTTTTTATGGCAAAAGAAAACACATTCGACATCGTTTCCAAGACAGATTACGCCGAGCTCACCAACGCTCTCAATCAAACCGAGAAAGAGATCTCGCAGCGATTTGATTTTAAGGGCAGTAAGGCAAAGGTCGAGCTCCAGGCAAAGGACCTGATCCTGACGGCCGAGGACGACACTCGTCTCCGCAATATGAACGACATCTTGCAGAGCAAACTCCTCAAACGCGGTATCTCGCTCAAGGCGCTTGATTACCAAAAGGTCGAACCCGCCGCCGGCGGCACGGTTCGCCAACTCGTCAAGGTCCAGCAGGGCATCCCTATCGAGAAGGCAAAAGAGGTCGTGCGGTTCATCAAGGACAATAAATACAAGGTCCAGGGATCGATCCAGGGCGAAACCGTCCGCGTCTCAGGCAAAGATCGGGACACCCTCCAAGAGGTCATCGCAGCACTAAAGGGCCACGATTTCGGCATAGATATGACGTTTGATAACTTCAGGAGTAATTGAATAGTGACCCGAGAATTCAACATTTTGATCGAAGAGGATCGTGACGGCTTTCTCGTCGCTTCCGTGCCCGAACTTCATGGTTGCCACACTCAGGCCAAATCGCTCGATGTGTTGATGGAGCGTATCAAAGAGGCGATAGAGTTGTGTTTGGAGGTCGAGGACGCGACCTTTGTCCCGCCTCGTTTTGTCGGCATCCAGCGGTTGACCGTTGATGTATGACACACGTTCCGAGCATCGACGGTAAGAGACTGATCAAAAATCTTCAGCGGTTTGGATTTGAGGTTATTCGTGTCAGGGGCAGTCATCATTTCCTGAGACATCCGGACGGCAGATCGACGGTTGTGCCGTCTCATGGCAAAGAGAACATTGGAACCGGTTTGTTCCATAAGATTCTGCGAGATTGCGAATTAACGCTTTCCGAATTTCTGGATCATTTGTAAAAGTGCAAACATTCGCATCAACAAAAAAAGAGCTTTTAACGCAAGCTACGGCTTCCAGGATATTTGGCCTCATTTCGTCTGAGATGGCGCTTGTCGAGGCCGAGTTTGAGCGTCAAGCACGTTCTAACATTCAGGTTATCAACTACTTGGGCGACTATCTTCGTCTCTCGGGCGGCAAACGCGTACGTCCGGCGTTGCTGATACTTGCCAATCACGCGGTCGGCGGCCAAGGCAACGGCGACAATGTCATCCGGCTGGCGACGGTGATGGAGATGCTCCATACGGCGACGCTGGTTCACGATGATATTATCGACAATGCCGATCTGCGTCGCAGCCGGGCGTCGGTAAACGCGAGATTCGGCAACCAAACCGCTGTATTGATGGGCGACTGGCTCTATATGTCAGCGTTTGAGACGACGCTGCGCGAGCGTTCGCTCGAGATCCTCGACATCCTGATCCGTTTGACGCGAAAGATGACCGAGGGCGAGCTGATCCAGTTGACGATGATCGGCCGTCTCGATATCACCGAGGCCGACTATTTCGACATCCTCAAGCGAAAGACGGCATATTTGTTTTCGGCGTGCGGCGAGATCGGGGCGATCCTCGGCGGGGCGAGCCTCGCACAGCAGCACGCGATGCGTGATTACGGCATGGATCTCGGCATTGCGTTCCAACTCGCCGACGACATCCTCGACCTTACGTCCGACGACGAAAAACTCGGCAAATCGGCCGGCTCGGACTTGCTGGAGGGCAAGGTCACGCTGCCGCTGATCTATTTGCTGGCGTCAGAACCCGATCTGCGGCCAAAGTTTGAGCAGGTAATGCTGACAGGCCGTTACGATGAGATATCACGCGGTCAGATCCGCGAGAGACTGGACGCTCACGGCACGCTCGAGGCCATTCGCGACGAGGCCCGACGGCGATCTGCCGCCGCGAGAAAAAGTCTTGATGTTTTGGGCGAAACAGAGTATCGTTTTGCATTGGAAGGGATTCCGAACTTTGTCATCGATCGAAATATGTAGTCGGCGGCCGTTCATATCGCCCGCGTTTACGAGTCTCTTTCGTCCACTTTTTGCTA
>JAYVUD010000451.1:0-26657 GCA_043788335.1 Chloracidobacterium sp.
TGCTTAAGCAGGGTGGATCTGCGACCGGTCAGATCGTATTCGAATGTGGAATTTGGCGTGATCATCGACGAATAGGTATATCGTATGCCTGCCGTATCGTACTCGGGGTTCTGGCCGAGACTCATCGTATAGACACTTTCAGGAGTGTCGATACGTACCGATGCTCGTTTTGTCTTTCGGTCCATTACGCGGAGATATTCGAGTCCGTTCTCGATCTCAGAGACAACCGCGTAGCTCTTAAAAAAGTCGATGTTTTCGATCTTGACGTCCGGATTGTAGGGGATAAAGTCGGTCCAGTTCTTTTCGCTCGGGTCGCCGGCAGGTGCCGTGACCACCTTAAAATTTTCAGCTTCCTTATTGGTTCTGATGTAAAACTCGCCGCCGTCGAAATCGGCCGAATACTCATGCCCCTCGCGCCGCGGACTGATGACCCGCCATTCGCCGGTCGGGTTGTCAGCGGCGAGGTATCGATATTCACGCATGGTCTTGGCCTCAGACCCGATGAAGAGCATCTTCTTATCGCGTGAGCGGCCGACGCCGACGTTGAACAGGAGATCTTTTTCGTCAAATATGAGTTCGTTCTTGTCCGTGCCGACGGTATGACGCCAAACTTTGTCGGAGCGTTTCGATTCGGCGTCCTCCTGCGTCACGAACAGATATTTGCCGTCATTTGACCATTCGACCGAGGTGACCCGTTCGATCTTGTCCGGCAGCATCTTGCCTGTGCGGAGGTCTTTTATCTGAAGCGTATATTGGCGATAGCCGGTCGTATCGGTTGCAAATGCGAGCATGTTGCCGTCGTCGCTCGGGCTGAAATCGCCGATCGCAAAGTATTTCGATCCCGCCGCCATCGCGTTCTGGTCGAGCAGCACCTCGGCATCCTTGCGGTCCTGGGTCTTGCTCCGAAGGTAAGTCGAATACTGTTTACCCTCTTCGGTGGTGGTGAAATACCAGTGATCGCCGAATTTGTATGGGACACTGACGTCGGACTGTTTGATACGCCCCAGCATCTCCTTATAGAGATCGCCGGCAAACCCGGCGTGCTTGCCCATAAAGGACTCAGTATATTTATTGTTGTCCTCGAGATATTTGATAACCTCAGGGTCCTTCTGATCGCGGCGATCACGCAGCCAGGCGTAATTATCCGTGATCTCATACCCGTGGATCTTTAGTACTTTTGGAACTTTCTTCGCGATAGGTGGTTTCATATCTTGGGCTACAATAACGGTATTTCCGATGAAGATAATAATAAATGCGATGACGACGACAAGCATTACTTTCATTTAGCTTAACTCCTGAGCTTTGGGCTGGTATCAGCGGTCAATACGGTAAATATTATCGATTTGTTTCGAAATGGACAATCGTTGTCTCACACAAAACCAATCGACAGAAATAATAAAATACGAGACGCGACCGCAATAGCCGATCGACAGAACCGTGATCGAGGCTCTCTGGACAACCGTCGAAAATGATTCAAAATATATCCCTCTCAGGTTCTCCGGCTAGTTTCGGAAGATCGGCAGTTCTCTGCTCAAGGGGTAGCGGATTCGACCGAGTCTCAACTTTCAAAGATCAAATCCTCGACTTCGAACATTCCTTACGACCTAAACCGTTTGATCTGAACAATTTACGATCGACGATCGTTCCAAATTAAATCCACGTTTTCAAACAATTTGGAACGGGTTAAGTCGTTTATTTCGCTATTTTAACCCCCGAAATCGTTCCAAATTAATTTTACTGCGGTAATTTAGGACGATGTCGCCAAATATCGTCGAACCTGCCGCAGACCGCTAAGCCGTTTGTTTGATGAAGTTACGAATGAACAGTGTCCCAAATTAACTTCACGCTTCAGATAAATTTGGGACAGGTTAAGTGTTCCATCTACAGAAGTTAACCCCCAAAAGCGTCCCAAATTAGTTTCTTTGCCCTATTTTGAAACGATTCTCGACTAAGATATTAATCGCAGGTACTGCGATCCGGAAGTAATGCAGACTTTCGTGGCAAAAAGCCTGCATATGCAAACGGTTTTGATCCACCAACGCAAATAAACCATGAACCGGAATTTTCAAGGATCAAGCCCGCCAAAAACGATCGGCAAACGGGTATCAATACATCGTATCATAATACCGTCGTCTATACAATATCTTATGTATGCAACGTCCGCGAACGGGGTGTAACCTCTACATCCGGCAATCGACAACCGCGTGAGCGTTCACATCCGATATTCCATCTGTCTGTGACCTTAAATCACATTCGCCGATAACCGCTCGGTTGTTGGAAGTGTTAATCTTCTATTAATTCAATTGGCTATAGATTTATAGGGATGCGTGTACTTCTTGTCGAAGATGATGTCCGAATAAGCGGGTTTCTCGCAAAGGGTTTGCGGGAAAACTCGTATGCGGTCGACGTGGCGATGGATGGCGAGGACGGTCTCTACCGGGCGGAGATAAGCGATCATGACCTGATCATCCTGGATGTTAATCTGCCAAAGAAAGACGGCTTCGAGGTTTGTCGCGAACTGCGGGCCGGTGGAATAAAGATCCCGATCCTGATGTTGACCGCCCGTGACGCCGTGGATGACCGGATATCGGGACTAGATCACGGAGCTGACGACTATTTGACCAAACCGTTCGAATTTCGCGAATTGCTCGCGCGTCTCCGGGCGTTGTTCCGGCGTCACAGCGAGATAAGATCGTCCGAAATAGAGATCGCCGACCTCGAGATCAATACTGTATCCCAGAGAGTGAAACGCGGCGGGCGAACGATCGAATTGACGTCGAAAGAATATGCCCTGCTCGAATTTCTCGCCGTGAGCCGGGGAAAGGTGGTCGGCCGCGAAGAAATTTCGACTCACGTTTGGGATGACAACTTTGACGCATTTTCGAACCTGATCGAGGTATACATCAAGCGTTTGCGTTCAAAAATGGACGAAGGATTCCCGCTCCAACTTATCAAAACGCGGCGCGGTGCCGGCTACATTTTGGACGATGTTTAGATCGATACGGTCAAAACTGACGGTTTGGTACACGATCGTTCTGGCCGTGGTACTGGTGTCGTTCAGTACGTTGGTCTACTTTTCATTCGTGCAGGTGCTACGATCCGAGACGGACGGAAACCTGTCCGCGATGGCCGACAACTTTGTCATTGCCGCCAATTCCGAGCAGTTTGACGAGGAACCCGCACGCTCGGCGTCGGAAAACATTTCCGAAACGCTCGAGGCATTTAAGTTCCGGGACCTACAATTCGCGGTGTTTGCAAACGATGGGAAATTGGTAGCAAAGACGGCGGACTTTAATCCACCGGCCGATCTTTTGACTAACCCATTACCGTTTGCCGATATTGCGATCAGGGGTGAGCCGCATCGCTCTTTTCAACGAACCTTTCGCGTCGGCGAAACCGGGTTTATCATTTTCGTATTTCATTCCCTATCCGATCGGACCGACCTGGAAAACAGGCTTCGAACGTCGGTTCTGGTGGCTGTACCGATCGCTCTTTTGCTCGCTGGGCTTGGCGGTTATTTCCTGATTCAGCATAGTTTTCGACCGATACAAAGGATGAGCGAGCGGGCGAGCCTTATAACGTCCAAGAATCTCCACGAAAGGCTGCCGATCTCGAATAAGAATGACGAACTGGGCAATCTCGCGACGGTCTTTAACGATCTGTTGGACCGACTTGATAAGTCCTTTGAGCAGCAGCGAAGGTTTATGGCGGACGCTTCGCACGAGCTGCGAACGCCCCTCGCCATTGTCCGGGGCGAATCGGAGGTCGCGATAAGCAAAGACACGCGATCGGCCGCCGAGTATCGGGAATCGCTGGCGATCGTCCATGATGAGAGCAAACGTTTAACTCAGATCGTCGAGGACCTTTTTACTCTCGCGCGTGCCGACGCCGGAAATTTCGCTGTCAATTTTGCGGATGTTTATCTAGATGAGATCGCGGTCGAGTGCATCCGTTCTATCCGCACACTGGCCGAAAAGCAGAAAATTGAGATCACGTTCTCGGCCGAAGAAACGCTTGTCCATGGGGACGAATCACTTCTCCGCCGCCTCCTCCTTAATTTACTCGACAACGCCGTGAAATATAACTGGGAAGGTGGGAAAATAGTGGTTACGATAAACGACCGTCGAATCTCGGTAACTAATACAGGCCCTGCAATTCCGATAGAAGAGCAAAAGGAGATATTTGAGAGATTTTACCGGGTGGACAAATCACGCGGGCGGCAAGACAATGCATCATTCGGCGGAGCAGGACTCGGTCTGGCAATCTCGAAATGGATCGCCGATCTGCACAAGGCTGATCTGGAATTAAGCAAATCGATCGACAATAAAAACACATTTACGGTAATCTTTGAACGTTAATCTTCTATTAATTTCCTGCGAGCTATGATTATCGTACAAACTAAAATGTTTGATATCGAAAAGATCAGGAGAAAAACAATGAAAATATTTTTATCGACGATCGTTTTAGCCGGACTAGTGTTCATTTTCGGCACCACGGCGAATGCACAGACGAAACGGATCGGGATGCGGCGGGCTCAGGCGATCGCGATGACGCGGGCACGCGGAATGAAACTTAAGGCAAAGGAACTCGAAAAGGAGCACGGAAAATGGATATACTCTTTTGAGTTCGTCAGAAAGAACGGTTCGATCCGCGAGGTGAACGTCAACGCGTACACCGGCAAGATCGTCGGCGTCGAAAGCGAGAACGCCAAGAATGAGGCTGATGAGGAAAAGAACGAAAAGAAAGAGAAGCACTAACTCATCGCAGTTGAGAAACGGCATTATCATCAGGTTGCTCGCGCTCGGACTGACTTTGCTGCCGTTGGCGTCTGCTTTCACGCAGACACCACCGGCGGCAAAAAGTGTTTCTGCGGGCGTACCGTCAAATGACACCGGGGCCGTCCTGACACTGGCCGAGGCGATCGAACTCGGGCAAAAACAAGCTTCCGGTTATAAGTCCGCCCGCATAAACGAACTGCTTTCGGCAGAAGATATCCGTCAGGCACGGGCTGCCTTGTATCCAAAGATATCTGCCAAACCAAATATCATCTATACGACGCCGTCACTCGGGTCGCCGGGCGGGGCGATCGCTCGGCCGCCGTCTTTTCTCGGAGCCAATGGCATCGCTGAGATCCAAGGCCTGATCGTTACGGAAGGCGAGTTCGACACATCGGGCAAACTGACCGCAAGTCTTCGGCGAAGTGAATTTTTGCTCGCCTCGGCAAAGGCCGGCAGCGAGATCGCCAGGCACGAGTTGACCCAAGCTGTCACCGACGCTTATCTGACGCTCGCTCTGGCCGTGACCAAGCGACGCGGAGCCGAAAACAATCTGCGATCGGCCGAAGATTTCGAACACAATCTCAAGTTACAGCTCGACGCGGGCGAGGTTGCTCCGGTCGATCTGGTGCGGGCTAGGCTACAGGCGGCGGCCCGCCGGGACGAACTTGCTCAATCGCGATCGGACGAAATGATCGCGGCGGCCAGCCTGAAATTTCTGATCGGGTACGATCTCCTGCGTCCGGTCGCGACTATCGAGTTGCTGTCGCTGCTGCCGGTCGACGGTGAAATCGATCAGTATACCGAAACCGCCGTCCGGACACGGCCGGAATACGCTCAGTTTGACGCCGATTTGCGGGCGGCGGAGCAAGATGTCAAGATTGCGCACGCGGAACGAAAGCCGCAGATAACTTACTCGGTCGGGACGGGCCTGATCTCTGATTCGTTCCGGCCCGAGAGCCTGAAGAACAGCGTCGGGGCACAGGTCAGCGTTGGCGTGACCATCCCGCTCTTCGATCACGGTGCAAGTCGGTCACGCGAAACGCAGGCGAAATTGCGTATTCAGCAAGCCGACAATTCCCGCGTGCTCGCTGAACGGACATTTGTGCTGGCATTTTACACGGCCCGGACACAGGCACTGCAGGCGGCGGAGCGGATCAAACAACTTCGTTCGACAATGGCCGATGCCGATACTAACATCGTCGCTTCGCTTGCCCGATACCGAACCGGCGAGGCAACCATAATCGAGGTCACCGACGCCCAAAATACGCAGGTCGCCACGCGGCAGGCCCTCTATCAGGCAATATTTGACTACCAAACGGCCCGGGCCCATTTGCTCCACGCAGTAGGAAGATGAACAACCAAGATCAGGAACCAGAAGCCGAAATCACGCCGGAGATCGACGATTACGAACCGCCGCCGACCAATACGACGCGGAATATTGTAATTGCAGCCTCGGTGATCTTATTGATCGTGATCGCCGCCGTGGTTTACATTGTGCGTTCACGCTCGACCGTCGTCGCAAAAGACGAAAAGGAAGACGTCGTCGTCAGCGTCAAGGTCACTAAAGCCGAACGTGGGCCGATGGCCACCGAAAACACCGCCGTCGGCACGGTCGCACCGGCTGAGCAGACAACCGTCAGCTCGAGTATTTCCGCCCAGATCAAACAGATGCGGATACTCAGAAACGTGTTCGTCCAGAAAGGCGAAGTTCTCGCCGTTTTGGCGACACAGGATTTTGCCGCGCAACGCAACGAGGCACAAGCCGCACTTGACGAAGCCCGCCTCAATCTGCAAACGCTACAAAATGTGACGATCCCGCAGACAAAGGCACAGTCGGAAAAAGATCTCAGCGACGCCAAAGCGGCGGCCGAAAACGCGAGATCGATACTCGACCGTCGCAAAGACCTGTACGCAAAGGGCGGCATTTCGCTGAAGGAGGTCGAGGCCTCGCAACTTGCTCTGACAAACGCCGAAAATAACCTTCGGCTCGTGCAGCAGAATGCCAAACTTAGTGCCGGCGCCTTCAATCCGAATGCGCGGGCGATCGCCGAGAACAAGATCCGGCAGGCCGAGGCCCGCATTAAGACTATCGATGCCCAGGCCGGCCTCGGCGACGTGCGAGCGCCGATCGCAGGCGTCGTGACCGAGCAGTTTCAGTTCGAGGGCGATTTTGCCTCGCAGGGAGTTAAGTTGTTGACCATCTCCGACATCGGCGAGGTCATCGTCAAGGCCAACTTCTCAGACACGGTCGTCGCTAACATGAGAACCGGCGATCTCGTAACGGTCACGGCGCCGAACGCACCCGATGAGAAGATGAGCGGCCAGATCACGCTCATCAGCCGGTCGACCGATCCGCAAAGCCGGACGGTCGAGATCTGGGCTAAGTTTGCAAACGGCCGTGGAATGTTGCGATCCGGCGACGCCGTCCAATTCGTCGCGTCATCAAAACCGGCCGAGGACGCCGTGATAGTGCCGGCTGCGGCCGTTCAACTCGAAGCGTCAAATTCGGACGAGGGCACCGTTATGATCGTCGGACTCGATTCGATCGCCCATGAAAAAAAGGTCAAGGTCGGCATCAAGACCGGCGGCAACATCCAGATCATCGAGGGCCTCAACGGCGGCGAGACCGTCGTGGTCGAGGGCAATTACGCCTTGCCCGACGGAACAAAGGTTGAGATCGCCGAGGACCGAAAAGACGCCGGCGAAAAAGAAACCCCGAAAAAAGAACCCAAGAAACATGCCGTCGACGACGATTAAGTGAAATTTGCCGCTGTCATCTCAGAGCATCGCCGTGCCGTTCTGGTCACGGTCTTTCTGCTTTGTATCGCCGGTGTTTACGCCGCCGTCCAACTCCCGGCCGCAATTTTTCCGAATACCGACTTTCCGCGAGTCGTGATCACGGTCGAGAACGGCGAAGCACCGCCCGATCAGATGCTCGCGACCGTGACACAGCCGATCGAAGAGGCGATGAACGGCATTCCCGGTATCCGGCGGGTCACGTCGACGACATCACGCGGAGCGACAGGCGTCTACCTCTTTTTTGATTGGAAGGTCGATCCAAAAGAGGCTTTGGCCCTCGTTCAGGCCCGTTTGCCTGAGATCCAATTGCCGCCAACCGCGAAAATTTCGAACGTCGAACGGCTCACCTTCGCCGTTTTTCCCGTGATCGGTTACAGCCTGACGTCCGATAAACGCGACCCGACCGCTCTTCGCGATCTGGCACAATACACCATACGGCCGCGTCTGGCACGCCTGCTCGGCGTTTCGGATGTCCGCGTGCTCGGCGGCCAGGTGCGCGAATTTCACATCGAGATCGACCCGGCGCGGTTGAATTCACGAAATGTCTCGACCCAACAAGTTTCCGACGCCGTCAAAAACTCAAATATTATCGAGTCTCCGGGCCTGATAGAGGAAAATCATCATCTCGAACTCGCTCTGGTCAGCGGCCAGGCCGCGTCGCTCGACGATCTCAATGATATCGTCGTCGCCAACGTAAACGGTTCGCCGATCCGCGTTTCCGATATCGCAACCGTGCGTGAGGGCGGCGAGCCGAAATATACGATCGTCACGGCCGACGGCAAACAGGCGGTGCTGCTCAATGTTCTTCGCCAACCGGACGCGAACACCGTCAGCGTGACCGACGAGGTCAAGGACGAACTCGATCTCGTCAGATCGACGCTGCCGGCCGACGTGACCGTCGCACCGTATTACGACCAGTCCCTGCTCGTGCGAGCGTCGATGGGATCGGTTCGCGATTCGATCATCATCGGGCTGATCCTGTCGGTGGTCATCCTGTTTGCGTTCCTGCGAAATATCGGCACGACGCTCGTCGCTGTCCTGGTGATTCCGGTGACGATACTTATCACGATCCTATTCATGTATCTCGTCGGGCTCTCGTTCGACCTGATGACGCTCGGCGGCATCGCGGCGGCGATCGGGCTCATCATCGACGATGCGATCGTCGTCGTTGAGAACATTTATTCGCACCTGCTCCACGGCGAATCGCGTGTCGAAGCGGTCAAAAATGCCGTCTCCGAGATCACCGTGCCGATCATCGGTTCGACGATCACCCCGGTGGTCGTTTTCCTGCCGCTGACGCTATTGACGGGTGTGACCGGCGTATTTTTTCGCTCGCTGGCGATGACGATGGCGGTCGCGCTGTTGACCTCACTCGTTCTGGCTCTGTCGTTTACGCCGGTTCTCGCTGAACGTTTCGTCAAGATCAAGAAAAAGGCCGGCCACGAAGACCTCGGCAGCGTGATGCTCTTTTTCGTGACGCCGTACGAATGGATACTGCGGCGGTCGCTTCGGCACCGAGGCGTCGTAATGGCGGTCTGCGGCCTCGTGCTTGTCGGGTCGTATGTCGTTTACACGCAGCTCGGGAGCGAGTTTTTGCCCGAGTTTGACGAGGGAGCGTTCATTCTCGACTATGTCGCACCGCCGGGCAGCTCGCTCGCCGAGACCGACCGGATCTTGAATCACGTCGAGCAGATCCTGCACGAAACGCCCGAGGTCGAGAGCTTTTCGCGGCGAACCGGGCTGCAGCTCGGACTGACTGGGGTGACCGAGCCGAATACCGGCGATTTTGCCGTAAAGATGAAGACCGCTCGGAAACGCACGACCAAATTGGTGACCGAAGAGGTCCGCGGCAAGATCGCGTCGTCCGAGCCCGCACTCGATACCGAATTTATCGGCATCCTTTCCGATCTGATAGGTGATCTGGCGAGTGCCCCGCAACCGATCGAGATCAAGCTGTTTAGCGACGACAAAAAGGCTCTGCAGGCAAAAGCGGTCGAGGTCGAGGACGCGATCAAAAAGGTTGACGGTGTCGTCGACACGCTCAGCGGCATCGTCGTCAGCGGGCCGACAGTCACCTTTAAGGTCGACCAGCAGCAGGCCGCAAAATTTGGCGTCAACGCCTCGGACATCGCCGCGGCGGTCGAGGCAGCGATGATGGGCACCAAGGTCTCGACGCTGCTCCAGCGTGGCCGGCCAGTCGCGGTCCGAGTGGTCTTTCCGCCGGCGTCGAGCAGTTCGATCGACGCGGTGCGTGCCCTGCAAATGCGCTCGGCGACGGGCCAGGCGTTTCGTCTCGACCAAGTCGCAACCGTCCAATACAACGAGGGCCAAACCGAAGTAAACCGCGACGGCCTGCGGCTGACGGTCGCCGTGACGGGCCGAACGACAGGCAGCGATCTCGGCGGCACGATCCGCCAGATCAAATCAACGCTCGCCAAGAACGTCAAATTCCCTGCCGGCATGACGGTTGAATACGGCGGACTCTATGCTGAGCAGCAATCGTCGTTTCTCCAACTAGTCGTTGCCTTGGGCCTCGCGATCGTGCTCGTTTTCCTCGTCTTGCTGATCGAGTTTCGCTCGTTCGCTCATCCTGTCGCGATCGTCGCGGGTGCCGTTTTGGCACTCGGTGGCGTAATGTTGGCATTACTCATAACCGACACAACGGTCAACGTCGTCAGCCTGATGGGTATGATAATGGTCGTTGGCATCGTCGCCAAAAACGGCATCCTGATGCTCGACGCCGTCGCCGAAAATCTGGCCAAAACCGGCGATCTGACCGAGGCACTGATGCTCTCGGGCCGCCGCCGATTTCGCCCCGTACTTATGACATCGCTTGCCGCAATCCTCGGCATGCTCCCGCTCGCTCTCGCACTTGGGTCAGGCTCGGAACTGCTCCAACCCCTCGCCATTGCCGTCATCGGCGGGCTTCTGTTTGCCCTAATGCTCTCGCTTATCGTCACGCCAACCGTCTACGCGATCATTGTTGGCCGGCGGACGCCGGTCAAAGACGCCTGAGGACGGCGCAGCGTAATTTACGGAAAGAACTAACCGCGAAATACACTGTAAGGACGAAAAAAGGACGGCCGACGATCGATGCTGATCCTAGCTACTTGGCGAAAACCAGGATGACGAAGCTGTCCTTGAGCATCGGGGCCCGCGGGCGGGGCTGTTCTTTGGTGGCGGCGGGGGCCGGGCCGAATTTGGCAGAGGCGAGATAGACCTTGTGCGTTTTGGTGTCGACGGCCATCGTGCGGGCACGGGGTTCGGTGACGGCGTTTTCGACGACGGTGTATTTGTCGTTGCCGTCCGCGTGGACGACGGTCAGCGTGCCCTCGCCGTTCGAACTGAACGCCAGGTTTCTGCCCGGGTCAAAGCCCGCTGCGTCCGTTCCCCCACCGATCGGCACATCGGCGACGACCTTGCCCGACTTTGAATCCATTACGACCATCTTTTTGTTGCCGCAAACGATGAACAGACGGCCGGTCTTGAGGTCGATGGCCATACCGGACGGATCTTCGCCGGGGGCCACGCTCCAGCGGTTGACGGCCGTCAGCTTGACGGCGTCGATGGCGACGACCTGGCTTTTGTCATCAAGATTGACGAAAACCATGCCCTTGCCGTCGGCGGCCGCAAACTCAGGGTGCCCGCCGAGGTCGATGGTGCCGGCGACCTTGCCGGTGGCGGTTTCGATCGCCGTCACATTGGACGCTCCGCGGTTGAACGCAAATACGCGTTTCGACGCCGGATCAAAAAGGATGCAATCAGGGTTTTTGTCGACCTTGACGGTGTCGAGCGTCTTCAGCGTCTTGAGATCGAATATCGTGACCGAATTGTCGCGGCCGTTGCTGACGTAACCCTTACCGCCTTTTCCGTCAAAAGCGATACCGTGAACGCCGTTTGTGTTGGGTATATCGCCGACCACCTTATCGGTCGCTGTGTCGATGACGACGACGTGCGTACCGTGCGAAACGTACAGACGCCTGGTGTCAGCGTCCGCGATCAGGTAGTCCCAACCGCCGTCACCGCCGACCTCGATCTTGTTGACCAGATGGTAGCCCGAAGTTTGCTTTTTGTCGCCCTTGCCGCTCTGTGCAGGGGCGGTGACGGTCAATGACAGGATCGCAAAAATAACGACGAAAATCGTGCTCGGTATAAGTGATCGGTTTTTCATAGGTCAATTGTCGTTCATTCCCGCAGAAAAGCAAGACAGATGCGGCTCCGGGCACGCGAAGTACAATCCGCCGCGACGCTCCGGGACGCTATTTTCCTGTAAAAACAGGCGGACGTTTTTCGAAGAACGCGGCGACGCCCTCTTTGAAATCGGCGGAACGACCGGACTCGATCTGGCATTCGTGCTCTAGTGCGAGTTGGGCGTTGAGATCGTTGGAGAACGACGCGTTGAGCATCCGTTTGATGCGGCCGATCGATCCGGTCGGGGCGGCGGCGAGTTTTTCGGCAAACTTGGCGGCGGTGAGAGCGAGGTCTTCGACTGGCACGACCCGGTTGATCATCCCGACGCCGAGAGCACGTTCGGCGGTGAGCGTTTCGCCGGTCATAAAGAGTTCGGCAGCGAGTTTGTCGCCGATCGCACGCGGCAGAAAAAAGGTTCCGCCGCAATCGGGCGACAGTCCGATACGGACAAACGCCTCGTTGAACGTCGCATTGTCGGCGGCAACGATCAGGTCGCACGCTAACGCGAAATTGGTCCCGGCACCGGCACAAACTCCATTCACGGCGGCAACGAACGGTATCGGCGTCTCGCGTATCAGCGTAATAACGCCGTGCAACGCCCCGAGAGGATCCTCGAGAAACGCCTCGATACGGCCCTCGCGTTTCCACAGCGTCTGCATCTCGCGAAGGTCGCCGCCCGAGCAGAACGCACGGCCATTCCCGGTCAAAACAACGGCACGCGCACCGTCAGCGACCGCCTGGCGGATCGCATCGCCGAGATCGAGCGTCAACCGGAGCGACAGGGCATTTAACGCCTCAGGCCGATTCATCGCGATGGTCGCAACCGACCCCTCGAGCGTGTATTCAACTGTTTCAAATGTCATAGAAAGTCAAAAAGGGAAAAGGGGGAAATGTGAAAAAGGGGAAAGTGAAAAGGTGAAAAAGTTAAGAGAGTCAGGTACGTTGTTTCGCAGAGCTTGCGCTTTTTCCCTTTTTCCCTTTTTCACTTTGTCACGCGTGTCTCGCCCGTGAGCGGCTGGCTTCGTGGCAATCTTTGCAGAGTACGGAACGGCCGACCTTTGGCTGAAACGGGACGGTATCGTGCTTACCGCAGTTGTCGCAGACGATCTCAAACCGCGTTCCGGTCTCGACGCGTTGAGCGGCTTTTTTAGAACGGCATTTTGCACACCGCTGCGGCTGCATCATATTTCTCTGGTAAAAGATCTCCTGATCCTTCTCAGAAAACACGAAAATATCTTTGCACTGAACACATGGGATCTCAATATCCGGCATAACTTAACCTCCTGGACCTCGGGATGTTTGGATTTCGCCCCAAGTCTAACACACTCGGCATCAACGGTTTAATTCGGCCACATGATTTTTGACCGTATCACCGAGTGTCTTGAGGTTATAGCCGCCCTCAAGGCACGAGACGATGCGACCGCCGCAAATATCTCGGGCCCAATCCTTAACGCTGGCGGTCATCGAAACGAAATCTTCATCCTCAAGGCATAGCTGGCCGAGCGGGTCGGCACGATGAGAGTCGAAACCGGCAGAGATGAGGACGAGATCGGGCTTGAATTTGGCCGAGACATCGCCGAGAGCTGCCTCAAACATTCGCTTTTGCTCGGCGGCCGGCGTGTTCGCCTTGACCGGGATATTCATCGTTTTGCCGAGTCCACGGCCAAATCCGGTCTCGCCGCGTGTGCCGGTTCCGGGATACCACGGATACTGGTGCATTGAGAAAAAGTACACGCTCGGGTCATCGTAAAAGATGCCCTGCGTGCCGTTGCCGTGATGCACGTCCCAGTCGAGTATGGCGACGCGTTCGATATCTTTGTAATTATTCTGCGCGTATTTCGCGGCAACCGCGACATTATTAAAGATACAAAATCCCATCGTGTGCTCGGCCGTCGCATGGTGGCCCGGCGGGCGGACGACGGCAAAGGCGTTGCTCGCACCGTCCTGCATCACGGCGTCGACCCCCGCACAAACGCCGCCCGCCGCAAACAGCGCGGCGTCGAACGACTGCATCGAGATGGTCGTATCGGCATCCAGACGGTCGAGGCCGTGTTCCATCGCTCCCTCGACCCGTTTGTAATGCTGTGCAGAGTGGGCCGCGAGCACCAGTCCCTTTGACGCCTTTTCCGGCGTTATCTCGTTGAGGCTCGTCCACAGGCCTTGATCGCCGCGAAGGGCGTCCATTATGACCTCGTAACGCATCGCCGTCTCGGGATGGCCGGGGCCGGTGTTATGTTTTTGGTAGATCGGATGGTGGATCAGTGCTGTTGTCATTCGCTTAAAGGAGAGGTTTTGTGTTCTCCGTATGGACTCTCGTGGATCGCATCGATGTCATTATTCCGTCAGGTGTCCATTATACTGACTAACTCGCGATAGATCGCGACCATCTTTGAAAACGAGTTGAAGGCCATGTTCGGGCTCCCACTCGCATTCGCATTCAATAAGAATGTAAATATTATCATCGACTGGGTCATTTCGTCTGACCTCCAATTCGTTCGGCTCAACGTAGTTCCAAATCTCCGATGGAGTTGGTAAGACTAACTCCTTTACCGGATACTGAGTGCCTTTCAAGGATTCGAGAACCGACTGGTAATTCTCCAGAATCTTTTCAGACGCGGCATCACGAATCGATATGTCCAGACCGAGGAAATTTCCAATAACTGATTCAAATGCGGCCGACTCATTTTGGTCGTCCTTCACGTAACTATCACAGACAGTACTCATCGATCTGCCGCTAAAAAACGGGATAGGGATCATTGGACTGATCAACCAATCGTCGACTTGCGGGTGGATCGACCAATTGCTAATTTGCGTGACCCTATCCATAAATCTCGATACAAATGAGCGGTGTTATAACGACTTCAAATCCAAAGGTTATCATACCTAACGCAATTTCAGTTGATCCGCAAACAGTGGTATATTTCGAATTCGTGTATGAGTAATTTTATATCACAAACTCAACGAATCAGGGTGATAGATTCCCATACCGGCGGCGAACCGACGCGGCTTGTCGTTGACGGCTTTCCCGATCTGGGGCAGGGCACGATGGCAGAACGGCTCGAGCGATTTCGGAACGATCACGACCATTTGCGTTCGGCTATCGTGTGCGAACCCCGCGGTCACGACGCGATCGTCGGGGCGTTGCTGTGCGAACCGGTCGACGTGGACTCGGCGGCGGGCGTGATATTTTTCAACAATGTCGGCTATCTCGGGATGTGCGGGCACGGGACGATCGGGCTCATTCGGACGCTGGAACATATGGGCAGGATCGGCGTCGGCACGCACCGGATCGAGACCCCGGCGGGCACGATCGACGCGACATTAGATGCCGGCGGCATGGTGACGATCACCAATGTTGCCAGCTATCGACATGCCAAAGACGTCGAAGTGGTCGTTGCGGGTTACGGCACGGTGACGGGCGACGTAGCGTATGGCGGCAACTGGTTTTTTCTGATCGGAGAGCACCGCTTATCGCTGGAACTGTTCCATTTGGGACAACTTACAGCGTTTTGTGCGGCCGTCAGAGACGCATTGAAACGTGATGGAGTGACGGGCACGGATGGTGCCCAGATCGACCATATCGAGCTTTTTTCGACGTCGGATACGGCGGACAGCCGCAATTTTGTGCTTTGCCCGGGCACCGAATACGACCGCTCGCCCTGTGGTACCGGGACAAGTGCCAAGCTTGCGTGCCTGTACCTTGACGGCAAACTCGCCGTGGGCGAAACGTGGCGGCAGGAGAGCATCATCGGCAGCACCTTTGAGGGCCGGGTAAAGATCGTCGACGGCGAGACGATCCCGATCATATGCGGCTCGGCATATGTGACCGCCGAGATCGATCTGATCCTGGACGCCGCCGACCCGTTTCGGCTGGGGATACAGAGCAAATGAGCTATGATGCGGTCATCGTCGGTGCTGGCATTGTCGGTGCTGCGTGCGCGGCAAGCCTTACTTTGGCCGGAATGAAGGTCGCGATAATTGAGGCAAACGATATCGCATCGGGTGCGACCGCGGCCGGTATGGGCCACATCGTGGTCATGGACGACTCGGAAGCCCAATTTGCCCTGACAAGCTACTCGCAGCGGCTATGGAACGAGCTTGCCGCCGAACTTCCCCCTGGCGGTGAATTTGAAAATTGCGGTACGATCTGGGTCGCAACCGATGACGAGGAAATGCTCGAGGTTCACCGAAAACACGACTTTTACGCACTCCGCGGTGTTGAGTCCGAGATACTCGACGAATCGTCGCTGCGGGCCGCTGAGCCAAATCTGAGATCGGGTCTCGCCGGCGGCCTGCGGGTTACGGGTGACAGCGTCGTGTACCAGCTTTTCGCGACGAGGTTTCTGATCGACAAAGCGGTCGGAAACGGAGCCGACCTGCGCACGGGACATCGGGCCGTCAAGATCGCCGATTACGGCGTAAAGCTCGAGAATGGCGAGTTTATCGCCGCAGCCAATGTCATTAACGCCGCCGGGCCGGCCGCTGCCGATCTGTCGCCGACCTTAAAGATCGCCAAACGAAAGGGTCATCTGGTCATAACCGAGCGCTATCCCGGATTTGCGAGCCATCAATTGGTCGAACTCGGATATCTGAAGTCCGCTCATTCGAGCGACGCGGATTCGGTCGCGTTTAACGTCCAACCGCGAAGTACGGGTCAGGTCCTGCTCGGCTCGTCGCGGCAATTTGGTGCTGAGGACGGCGAGATCGACCATAACATCCTGCGGCGAATGACGGCTCGTGCGTTTGAGTTTATGCCCGGTTTGAGAGACCTGACCGCGATTCGCGTATGGACCGGTTTTAGGCCGGCGACGCCGGATAATTTGCCGTATATTGGGAGACTGCCCGAGCATAAAAGCGTTTTTGTCGCCGCGGGACACGAGGGCCTCGGCATAACAACGTCGCTCGGGACAGGCGAACTGATCGCCGATGCGGTCCTCGGGCGCAAATCGGCAATACCGGCTGAGCCATACTCGCCGGCAAGGTTTTTGGGAGAACATTGATCACACTTAAGATTAATAACACGAGCGTAACGGTTGACGACGGCACCACCGTCGCGGCGGCGATCATGTCCTTGGGCATTACTAATTTTAAACGTTCGCTGACCGGCGAAGCTCGCGGCCCGCTGTGCGGGATGGGCATCTGTTTCGAATGCCGGGTGACGATCGACGGCGTACGGTTTCAACGAAGCTGCAATACGCTCGCAACGAGCGGAATGGAGGTCGTGGCCGATGATCAAGCGTGACTCGGACATCCTGATCGTCGGGGGCGGCGCGGCCGGATTAGCTGCTGCTCTCGCGGCGTCCCGGAAAGGCGACAGGGCCGTTACGATCATCGATGACAATCCCCAACTCGGCGGCCAGATCTGGCGGGCACGACTCGGAAAAATTGATTCACCGGACGCCCGAAAACTGATCGACGCAATTAGATTCAACCGGATCAAGATCGTCAACAATGCTCAGGTGTTCACCGCCGTCGACCGGCAGACTCTGACAGCAGAAACGCCCGCGGGCCCGGTCCGATTTGGATACCGAAAACTGATAATCGCGACTGGCGCGCGTGAGCGGTTCCTGCCGTTTCCGGGTTGGACATTGCCAAACGTGAGTGGCGCCGGCGGTCTGCAGGCTCTCGCAAAGGGCGGCCTCAAGGTGGAAAACAAGCGAATCGTCGTCGCCGGCACCGGCCCGCTTTTACTCGCCGTCGCCGACTATCTCAGATCCAAGGGTGCCTTGATCGCGGCTATCGTTGAGCAGGCACCGGCGGCCAAGATCAATCGATTTGCGCTCGGCCTATGGCACTCGCCGGGTAAGATCGCCGAGGCGATCGCACTGAAACAAAGACTGCTCGGCATCCCGTATTTGACGAACGGTTGGGTAACGTCCGCCAGTGGAACCGAAAAACTCGAGTCCGTTAGTCTCGTTCGCAATGGGAAAGCTCAAACCATCGAATGCGATCACCTGGCGTGCGGATTTCACCTCGCTCCCAATCTTGAGCTGGCGGCGATACTCGGCTGCAAGCTCGAAGCCGGTCTGGTCGCGGTCGATGAGTTTCAGGCGACGACGTGCGAAAATATATATTGTGCCGGCGAGCCGACCGGAATAGCGGGCGTCGAGTCGTCGCTCGCCGAGGGTGCGATCGCCGGGTTCGCTGCCTCGGGCGAGACGGACGCGGCAAAGCAGCTTTTTGGTAAACGCGACCGGGCGGCGCGATTTGGTATCGAGCTGAATAAAGCGTTTACATTGCGTGAGGAACTCAAGACGTTGTCAGACGATCGGACAATGGTCTGCCGTTGCGAAGACGTCCAATACGGCCGGTTGGTCGAATTTCGCAGTTTTCGCGACGCCAAATTACAAACCCGCTGCGGTATGGGCCCGTGTCAGGGACGGATA
Organism: Chloracidobacterium sp.; assembly: GCA_043788335.1. Classification (GTDB taxonomy): domain Bacteria; phylum Acidobacteriota; class Blastocatellia; order Pyrinomonadales; family Pyrinomonadaceae; genus OLB17. The sequence goes on from JAYVUD010000451.1 coordinate 18,155, forward strand.
TGTGGTGCGGCGACGGAGTTTTTGTTCGGATGGGAGCCCGGATCGGTGCGGCCGCCGATATTTCCGGTTAGAATGGAGCATTTATGACATTAAATTGGACGGGCGTGATGCCCGCGATAACCACGTGTTTTGACGACAATTTGCAGATCGACCACGAATTTACGGCTCGGCACGTAACCTGGCTGGTCAAAAACGGCTGCACCGGTATCGTCACCAACGGGTCGCTCGGCGAGGGTGCGGCTCTGTCGTTTCGGGAGAAACAGGCACTCTGGGCGACCTGCGTCGAAGCCGTCGGAGAGCGGGTGCCGGTAATTGCCGCTATCGCCGCCCTCTCGACCGCCGAAGCCGTCGTGCAGGCTCAGGCCGCCGAGGCCGCGGGTTGTGCGGGGTTGATGGTCCTACCGCCGTATCTATATCGCGGCGACTGGCGTGAGATGAAATTTCACCTCGCCGAGGTGATCAACGCGACGTCGCTCTCGTGTATGCTTTACAATAATCCGGTCGCGTACGGCACTGATTTTCTGCCCGAGCAGATCGCCGAACTCGCCGACGCTCTGCCGACGCTCGACGCGGTCAAAGAATCGAGCACGGATGTCCGCCGGGTCACAGGGATCAAGGCGCTCATCGGCGATCGTCTTCGGATATTTGTCGGCGTTGACGACGCCATCGTAGAGGGCATCGACGCCGGAGCGACGGGCTGGATCGCCGGTCTTGTCAGTGCATTTCCGAAAGAGTCGGTCGACCTTTTCAACCTTGCGATGGCAGGTGAAAAGGCGAGGGCGTTTGAGCTTTACCGCTGGTTCCTGCCGCTGCTGCGGCTAGACACGGTGCCGAAATTTGTCCAGCTCATTAAATTGGTGCAGGAAAAGGTTGGTATGGGCAGTGCCCGCGTTCGTCCGCCGCGGCTCGAACTCACGGGAACCGAACTCGCCGAGACGTTGGCGATAATTGATCACGCTCTCGCAACCCGACCGTCGGTATAACAAATTATGGATACGAAACTTACGGGACGCTCGATCATCGGATACGGACGAGGTGGCGAAACCGGCAATATTTTTCGGGCGTTCGACCCGTCGACCGGTTTGGCCGTCGAGCCGGCGTTTCACCCGGCGACACTGGATGAACTCAACAGTGCGGCAGCCCTCGCCGACGCCGCACGGATACCGTACGGCATGCTTCCCGGCCGGATGCGTGCCACTTTTCTGCGTACCATCGCCGACAATATCGAAGCTCTCGGCGATACACTGATTGAGCGTGCATCGCTCGAAACCGGTTTGCCAAATGCCAGATTTGTGGGTGAACGCGGTCGGACCTGTTCGCAGTTGCGAATGTTTGCGGATCTGCTCGACGAAGGTTCGTGGGTCGACGCCCGCATCGACCACGCGATTCCCGACCGCCAACCGCTGCCAAAACCCGATATCCGGTCAATGCTCCGCCCGATCGGCCCGGTCGCTGTGTTTTGTGCCAGCAACTTCCCTCTCGCATATTCGGTCGCGGGCGGCGATACGGCCTCAGCGCTTGCGGCCGGCTGTCCGGTCATCGTTAACGCCCATTTTGCCCATCCGGGCACGGCTGAGCTCGTCGGCATTGCGGTGTCCAAGGCGGCAAGATCGTGCGGTATGCCGGACGGTGTTTTCAGCCTCGTCTTTTCCAGCGGTATCGAGATCGGCCAGGCTCTGGTCCGGCATCCGTCGGTCAAGGCAGTTGGGTTTACCGGTTCCCGCATCGGTGGACGGGCACTGATGGATGCCGCGGCGGCGCGGGCCGAACCGATCGCCGTTTACGCCGAGATGAGCTCGGTCAACCCGACATTTATTTTGCCGAGTGCGGTCGAGACACGGGGCGAATCTCTCGTCGACGGACTACACGCGTCCGTCACCGGCGGCGTCGGGCAGTTTTGCACAAAGCCCGGCCTTGTATTTCTGCCACAGTCGCCAAAAACCAAAGACTTTGTTTCAAATTTCAGGTCGCGGATCTCGGGCACGGCGCCATCGCCGCTGCTGACGGCGCGAATTCAGAAGAATTTTGTCGGAGCGAGCGAACGACGTAGAACGGAAGTTTCGGATTTTGCCGAGAATACCGCTGACCTCGAGGGTTATGCCGTAAATCCGTCGGTTTTTGAAACTTCGGCCCGCGAGTTTTTGCTGAGGCCCGATCTTCAAGATGAGATATTCGGACCGACGACATTGATCATCAAGTCGGATACGCGCGAAGAGCTACTCGACATCGCACGTGGTCTCGAGGGGCAATTGACCGCATCGGTCCACGGGACCGAGGACGACATTCGTGAATATGCGGATCTGATCGCCGTCCTCGAAACCAAGGCCGGTAGGCTGATATTTAATGGTTTTTCGACCGGCGTCGAGGTATGCGCGTCGATGGTCCATGGCGGACCGTACCCGGCAACGTCGGATTCGCGTTCGACCGCGGTCGGGGCACGGGCGATCGACCGGTTTTCGCGGCTCGTTTGTTTTCAGAATTTTCCCGCAGTCGCCTTGCCTGACGAGCTAAAGGATGGCAATCCGCTGGATATTCGGCGAATGGAAGACGGGTGGTTTAAGCCATAAAGGCGGACGGCTACTCGGATTTGATTCCCGCGGCACTCAGCACAAATTGCGGTGTCATTGGTTCGCCGGAAAGAACGTATCTCTTGCCTCGGTCTAGTGCCCAACGGTGCAACCACGAGATGCCGCCCTCTCCTGTAAATTTATCGGGTAGGCGGTACGCATCGTCCTTTAACGCTCCGCTCAGCGGGATAAATCGGTAACCGCGTTTTTTCATCATGTTTGCGATCTTGCCGATGTAAACAGAATTAAGAAGGTTCGCGTGCAAGAGTATCGTCTGCGCGATTTCACGCCTAAACAATCTCATCGACTGGCGTTCCCAATAGGCCATTTTCCGCTCGACATATGGCACATACGCCGAACCTATCCGCTTCATCAATTTCCGATCGCCTTTGACGTAAGCCTTTTCGTACGCAGCGGCAAAGATCCAATCGGAATTGTCCATCGTGATCGGGGCGATGGTGTAACCGTGCTCCGCCAGAACTTTATCAAATTCAGCCTTTTTGTTAAGCGTCCGGCCGGTATGCAGGTACGGATGCCTGAAATACTGCATCTCTTTGCCCTTAGCGGTGAGCAATTCCTTGGTCACGACCTCGCCTTTGAGAAGTTCATCCGTAAATTTGGCAAGGCTAGCATCACCGAGGCTCGAGTGCGAAAACGTGTGATTGCCAAGTTCCAGACCGGCGTCGAGCCATTTCCGAAGAAGGTTGACCTGTCGCTCATCGCGGACACCCTCCTTGAAAAGCTGGGCTTCGTTGACAAAGCCGATCGCCGGCAAGCCCGCAGCCGTGATCTTGGCCAATAGATCGCTGGTAATCTTTTGCCGGAACTTGATGTCGTCGCTGCTCGATGCGACCGGGAGATCGTCGATAGTAAAGGCAATCTGCCTGTCTTTACGCTGCCCCGAGGCGGCGGCCGCCAGGGCCAATAAAATAATAGATGCTGTAAAAAGCCTGATCGACATAGGATCCTATATTGCGAATACCGACGAAAAGTCGCTAAAACCCTTAAACTCAAGTGCGTTCCCGCTTGGGTCGAGGAAGAACATAGTCGCTTGTTCCCCGACCTCGCCGGCGAACCGGATCTTTGGCTCGATGACGAACTCGACTCCCTTCTCGGTCAATTTATCTGCCAGTGCCCGCCACTCGTCCATTTGCATCACTATACCGAAATGCGGCACCGGCACATCGTCGGCATCGACGAGATTAGTTGCCCGTACGCCGGCCGAATCCTCTGCCAAATGGGCAACTATCTGATGCCCAAAGAGGTCAAAATCGACCCACCGCTCCGAACTACGACCCTCGGTGCAGCCCAAAACGTCAATATAAAAAGTACGGGCGGCATCGAGGTCGTGGACCGGAAACGCCAGGTGAAATATGTTTCTGATATGCATAGCTTATTTGCTTTTGATCGTCACCGCTCCGCATCAGGTGCCGTCGTCTTCGGACTCGTCGTCGCTTGACCCGTCGTCGTCAGCATCGTCGGGCGGATCGTCCGCGTGTCGGCGTTTGTATATCTCGTAGTTATTCAAGCTGTCGACGCTGCGAAAATTAGGTTTCAGTTTATCAAAAATTACCGTCTTGCTGTCGATCATACTGTCGGTCTCGATCTCGGTCTCATTTTTGACGATTATCCACTCGATATCACTTGCCAAAACTCGTTCGCGGATCTCATCCGGACCGAACGGGTTATTCGTCACGTCGAACAGCATTACAGGAAAATGCGGATGTCGTCCGGTGGTGTAGTAAAATAGGTCCTCGCCGGGTAAATACAGAACGCCGTCGCCACGCGGAATATTCTGCTCCGTGTATGCGACCAGTTCCTCAAAATCCGGTATCCAATCGCCCCGCATCGACAAACCGTGCAGCTGAGGCAGTGTGGAATGTGCCATTTCGCCGTCGGCGAAATTGACGTAATCCAGACGTTCGTTCGAGTAGACGTAAAAACCGCCCGCGAGAGTGATCGAGATCGCGATCAGGCCGGCAAGCGACGTTAGACCATACGCCGCTGGGCGCTGTTCGTGATCGACAAGCTGAATAAGAACGATTCCGATCAAGATCATCAGTAGCGGCCAAATGCCGTATGTCGAACCCCACAATTGCTGCGACATAAAGACGCCGTGTGCCGTTGCGATCAGGATGAACGGTAATGCCGCCGCAATTCCACGCAATCGCCGCACAAAGATGTATGAAAGTGCGAACGTCGCGATCAGAGTGATGGGCCAGACGCCGACGAGACGCTCGCCGCGTTCTGAGGCATCGGCGTCGAGCAATAGGTAGATGACCGGCCAGACGAACGGAGCCGACATCAGCAGCACGGCGATCACCGACGGCCAGCGACGAACACCGGCATTTTGCCGCATCAGAAACGCACCGGAAAAAAACAACGCTGTCCATATCGGCAGCATCCGATCGACATAGACCGAGAGCATATCCACCAGCGACGGGGTCCGCCGCATTGCCGCAAATGTCAGCGTCCAGTAACGGTAGGTTTCGATCCCGACGGTATAATGCAGGACCACGAGGGCGACACCGAATCCTGTAGCGGAACCCAAAATGAGCAAAATGTATGGCCGGACGGGCGTTTTTTGCCAGAGCCCGGCCGCGATCATACACAAAAGGGCAACACCCGTGCTGCCCAAGAATGCCAGACCAATATTCTGCTTGAAAAACAGGGGAAGCACGAGCAACGCCCCGAGAAGAAACGTTTGCACCGGGGGAAATCCTTTTCGCTCGAGCCGCAAAAGTAATAAGACACTCAACAGAACGACGAATGTTGCATCCGGATCGTAAAACGGATGCGGGAACACACAATAGATCCCGAGAATGATGATCGGAGTCGAAAGCAGGAACGCCGACAAACGCGGCAGCGGAATCCGGTCGACAAACAAGTTGGTCAGGATCCGCCACGCAAGAACCGTCGCGAGTCCGCCAACTATGCATGAATACGCGATGTGGTGCCAGTAGATCGCTCCGGTAAATTTGATGATTGCCGCCTGCGTGACAAAGGTGAGCGGAGCGTACGGGAACGGAAAATCCAAATACGGCAGATCGCCCTGGGCGATACGCATCGCCGGTTCGAGCACCCCACTGAGGTCGTAAAGCACCGTCAAACGCGAATTTTGCCACCAGACGACCGATGCCGTCGCCAGGAACAAAAATAGTCCCGCGACGGTCTCGGCGGTGATCCGCAATACGCTGTTTTTGTTTCGATCGTCCACTTATATTCTATGTCGAACCGTTTTTATGCCGACCGTAACGGGCACGTATTCCGACCGCTCCGTTCGACCGCTCAAAGGTCAATCGGCCGATGAACATCGCCCCGAGTATCGCCGCCGGAACAAAAAGTTCGATCAGATATCTCGGCTCAGGATTTTCGAGCGTCCCAAAAAACACGACACGCGGGACGCAGGCCAGAACGGCTAACATCAGCCAGACCCGCTCACGCCGGCCGCCGAATACGAGGATCATCGCTCCGCCCCACGCCAAAACGGTGTATAACCACGTCAAAGAGCCGAATAATGGCAGCCAAATGTGCTGGCCCGCCTGTTCGTCGAGATCCTTGAGCGGAAAGAGCTCGCCGGAAAATGGGTAATGATCGGAATGGGTATCGAACCACATCCGTGCCGAGCGTTCGGCCGGCAGCAACAGGTAGTATTGCCACGGACCGCGGGCGACACGCTCCTGAGCCAGTTTCTCAAAACCGGCGTCGGTCTCAGGGTCGATCTTGAGGTTCCAATGGATCTCGGCGGCATTGTCATCCGGTTTGTCCGCGTCTGCCTGGTCTGCTCTGTCGTCTGCCTGATCGCCGCTATCGTCGGTACCGTCGTCGTCGCTCGACTCGTCCTTAGGCGCGTCGTCTTTTTTTACTTCCGGCGGATGGTCAGGGTCCGAAGCATTATATTTGGCGATCAAGGCGGCCACAGCCTGCTTTTCGTCCTCGGTCGCCAACGCCGCCGGCGAAATGTCTTCGATCTTGATCGGCTTTGATTCAAAATCCCACAACATCGGCCCGATATACTTAGGATCGTTGATCCACGTACGGAGCCAGTGGTAATATCCGTGCGGCACAAAATCGCCCGGCGATTCGGCGTGTGCCGGTGCGAGCGGCTGAAACACGCCAAATCTGCTCTCGTTCCGGATCGTCCATGGCACCAGCACAAGCACGAAAAATATCGAAAATACGCCCGCTCTGACCATCCGGCCCCAAAACCGTGCGAGCAACTTTCCGCGGCCCCCGAAGACGTTCAGGACGGTCGTGAGCCCGATACCGAACGCAAAAAGCCCGGCGTCAGGGCGGAGCAGGACGTTCGCCCCGGCGAGCACACCGGCAAATGCCCACCATTTCAACGATCGCGAAGTGCTCCTGGTTCGAAAGCCGTGTGTCGCGGCCAGAAGGGTGGCCGCGAAGAGAAACGTCGTCAGGGCCTCGGTCAGCAGGGTCGCGGCATAGACGACAATGAACGGACAGATCGCGGCCAGTACGAACGCAGTCCGCGCGGCACGCCGGCGACGATCGCGAGCGCCGATCCAGCTGAACGCAAGCATCGCCGCCAACAGACACGTCGCCGTATACGAAACGCCCTGAACCGTCCTAACGGCGATATCATTGCCCTTTCCCGCGATCGTGTAGACGGCCGCCAAAAACAGCGGGTACCCCGGCAGGCGGATCAATGTCGGTGCAAACGGTTCGGCCGTGTCGGCGGAAAATGTACCGTGATCGATCAGATTTACAGCGAGCCGAACATAGAGAAAGCTGTCGTCAGGCTGCTCGGTCACAAACGAACGTGCGATCGAAACGTGTACAGCTCCAGCCGCGCACACCACGAGCGTCGCCAGCAAAAGACGCAACTTTCCCGCCTGCCGAAGCCGGTAAAATGATAGCCGTGCGTGACGTCGAAAGGTCCGGAAACTCAAGTGACTCGGGTGGGAATTTCGGGAAAATAATGATCCGTCGCAACCCGTCTCGCCCGAAAATACGAAACAACGCCCAATTGTGCTAACCTCGAATATTTATGATCGAGAACGTCGAAAAATTTATTGACGAACTGGCCCGCAGCCTAAAAAGCGGAACATTCGTCAAGCTGTCGCTTGGTAATTATAGGGGTGCGGACCAACACTTGCAAAGGATGCTCGTGCGGCTGGTCAATACTAAAAAGGGCACGAGGCTCTACTTTCTCTACCGCGGGGATACTCGGGACACGGCAAAAAACTTTGATTTCGAAACCGGCGTCGGTTTGGTCGGAGATGCCCTCGACAACGGTTTTTTCAGCGGCCATCTTTTCACGACCGAACACGACTATCAGATCGAGATCGGAAAAAAAGACAAATCCCGGCTAAATGTTGGCAAACCGACGTTTAAGGTCGTGCCGTCGCTCGACCATGACCGTGAAAAAACTGCCCAGGTCGATGCGGGCAGCTTTTACCTTAAGGCTCTCGGCATCGCCGATGACAACGGCCGTATTCGCGATAAGCAGCAGGACAAATGGCGGCAGATCAATAAATTTGTCGAGGTTCTGGCAAGTTTGGTCGACAAATCTTCGCTGCGTGATAAACGCGAGATCTCGATCGTCGATATGGGAGCCGGCAAGGGCTATCTGACATTTGCCGCGTACGACTATTTTAAAAATATACGAAACATCGACGTGTCGATCACCGGGGTCGACACGAAACACCAACTTGTCGACATCTCGAACGAGATCGCCAAAGCGTGCGAATTTGACGGCCTGCGGTTTGTCGTCGGAACCATCGCCGAGTACGAAGTGGGCGATGTCGACATCCTGATCGCCCTGCACGCATGCAACACGGCGACCGACGACGCTATCTTCAAGGGCATTGCCGCAAAGGCCGAACTGATCGTTGCCGCCCCGTGCTGCCACCAGGAGATCCGAAAGCAGATCAAACCACCCGAGATGTTCCGCGACGTACTCCGCCACGGCG
>JAYVUD010000452.1:0-2918 GCA_043788335.1 Chloracidobacterium sp.
GAAAGAGCAAACTGACCCGCAATGATACGCACAAGGTCGCCTTCGATTCCAACATTTTTAGCCTGCGCTCGACCTATCAGTTTTCCCGTTTCGTATTCGTAAGGGCCCGATGGGATTACGACACGCTGAGGGCAAACGCGAGCGGCCAGATGCTTTTTGGATGGAATCCGACCCCTGGAAAAGCGTTTTACGTTGGGTACAACGATAATTTCAACTACAACGGATTTAGCCCGTTGACCGGGCAATTTGAACCGAGATTCGAGCGAAATAGCCGAACGTTCTTTATTCGAATGTCATACCTCTTTCGCCGCAGCCTCTAGCACGCGAGGCATTTCTTAACGGATTCCACGCAGTGGGTGCAACGCGCCTGCTGCTTTTTCGCTTTCATACAAACCAAACAAATAAAAACGATCGCTTAAAAGTGTTTAAGTGAGGTCGAGTCATTTTTCTGCAAAAATGTTTACAAAACCTCTTGTAAGTTATCAAGTAATACTGTATAAGTACTGTCAGGTAAATCAGTTTTTATCATTCAACCCAGTTTCCAAAGGAGAAAGTATGAACATTTCGAAACGTACGATTGCACTTTCCATGTGCTTAACGTTATGCACTTTAGTCTTTCCCGTCGTATTGTCCGGCACGGCTTCCGCGCAAACCAAAGATCTGCAGATCGCTCTTCAGCGAGGTTATCGGACCGGTTACTCGGACGGTTATATGGCGGGCTATCGCGATACGATCGACAGTATGAGTAAGAATTATGTCCGTCACGGCGAATACGGCAAAGCTGACCGTGCATTTAATAAGGACTACGGGACGCTCGAAGAGTATCGGGACGGATACCAGCAGGGATTTGAGACAGGGTACGATACGGGTTTCGAAAAACGTTCTTTTGAGGCGTCGATGCCGACGAATTTACGAAAACGCGGCGTCGTCAGCAACGGCGAACCGCGGACTGATATGCCGGATAATACCGTTGCGGTCAACAAAACCGTAACTCCGGTTACAGCGAGCAATGCGGGCGTGCCGGTCACGATCGAAAATCAGGAGACAGGCTACCGTTCAGACAGTAACGCGATAATCGTCATTCCCCGCGACACTGAGTTGATGCTCGAGTTACAGGAAGATATGAGCACCGAGCGAAGCCGTCCGGGCGACAAGTTTACCGCCAAGGTCGTCTCGCCATCCGAGATCGCGGGAGCAACGATCGAAGGCCGCATCGCGAAGATCACGGCTCCGGGCCGAATCAAGCGGCGTTCTGAGCTGTCGCTATCATTTGACCGAATTGTCCTGAGCGAAGCACGCTGGAGCAATTTCAGTGCGACCCTCACCGAAGTAATGCCGGTCAAGGGCGACAACATCAAGCTAGTCGACAACGAAGGCACAGCGATCGGCAAGGGTTCGTTAAAAAGCGACGCGATCAAGATCGGCGCGTCGACCGGCACGGGGCTCGTCGTCGGGGCAGTCGTCGGCGGCCCGGTCGGTGCGGCGGTCGGTGCCGGCGTCGGTGCGGCATTTGGCGTCGGTGCGGTCGTGATCGAACGCGGCAAGCACATCCGGCTCAACCGCAATCAGCAGGTCCGTATCAAAACCGCGTACGAAACGCAGATCCGCTAAATTCGATTATCGACAAAAAAATGAGCATTTGCGGCAACCGTAGGCCGCCGTCGAAGCATCGTAGGACATGCAAGCTTTATCCACGAACTCTCGCGAGTTCTGTTAGTTCTCCTTTGGGGATTTGCGAGAGTTCGTGGGTAATTTTTTTGATCCGTCGGCTTTTCGTCGGCAGATCCGAAAATCCCTCGCTCCGGCCAAACTGAGTGCAAACACGCTCTTTCTGTCAGACAACTGACATACTGCAAAAATAAACACGATTGGTCTACCCGATTATCCGCGACTAAACTTGTGCGCGGGGTTGTCGTTCTATAAAATGAGGGACTGGTAGGAACGGCAAATATTAAAGTGAGTTTATCTAATATATGAGTACAGCAACTGAAACATCCGCATCAGCCGGACTCCGAGGCGTTGTCGCTGCCCAGAGTGCGATCGGCGACGTTAATGGCGAGGAAGGCATCCTAATTTACCAAGGCTATAACATCCACGACCTGGCTGAACACTCGACGTTTGAAGAGGTGGTTTTCCTCCTCTGGAATGGCCGTCTGCCGAGCACGGACGAACTCGCCGCGCTCAAGGCAGATATTAGTGCCAACTACGAAGCCCCGGCCGAGGTCATCGCCTTGATGAAGCAGTTTCCAAAAACTGCGGAACCGATGGACGTACTCCGCACGGCCGTTTCGTCGCTCGATTTTTACGATAACAACGGCCACGGCACGGATCGTGAGCACGCGATGAAAGCCGCGATCAAGATGACGGCACAGATCGGCACGCTTTCGGCCGCATGGGATCGTATCCGAAGTGGGAAAGAGGTCGTTGCTCCTGATCACACGCTGAACATTGCGGAGAATTTTCTCTACATGCTCCGCGGCGAACGTGCTGACGCTGACGAGGCACACTTGTTTGACGTCTGCCTGATGCTGCACGCCGACCACGAATTGAACGCCTCGACCTTTACGACTCGCGTTGTTTCGGGCACGCTGGCAGGGATGTACGGTGCAGTCACGGCCGGCATCGCGGCCCTCGCAGGCCCGCTTCACGGTGGTGCCAACACCAACGTGATGAAGATGCTCATCGAGATCGGCGATCTCGATAAGGTTGATACATGGATCGATCAGGCACTGGCCGAACATCGCAAGATCATGGGCATCGGCCACGCCGTCTACAAGACCGAGGACCCGCGTGCCACTTGGCTTCGCAAATACTCGCAGCACATGGGCGAAAAGAAGGGCGAGATGACGTGGTTCGACATGTCACGCCGCATCGAAAACGCGATGCTTGAGAAGAAAGGCATGTTCCCGAACGTCGAT
>JAYVUD010000453.1:0-13096 GCA_043788335.1 Chloracidobacterium sp.
CGTACTTCGAATCGCCACGATTACGCAGTGCCGCCGCCATCGGACAATCTGCTGTCATCGCTGAAAAACGCGGGCTTGGACGTAGTCTGTATCGGCAAGATCGCGTCGATCTATGACAATATGGGCGTCACCGAGGAGATCTCGGCAAAAAACAACGAGCAGGTGATAGATCAGACGATAGCGGCCCTTAAGGCCGAATCACGCGGGCTGATATTCAGCAATCTGGTCGATTTTGATATGCTCTACGGCCACCGTCGCGACGTCGAGGGTTATGCGAAGGCGCTTGAGCATTTCGATACTCGCCTGCCTGAGATCTTTGCCGCTCTCGAGCCGGACGACCTGCTCATAATGACCGCCGACCACGGCAACGACCCGTCAATGCCCGGCTCAGACCACACCCGCGAATACGTCCCGCTGCTCGTCTATGGTAAAAAGGCCGAGAATGGTGTTGCTCTCGGCACGCGGCAATCGCTCTCGGACATCGGACAGACGATCGCGGAGAATTTTGGGGTGGAGATCGACGATGGGATCAGTTTTTTATCCCAAATTAGCGGGAGGTAATGTAAGATTGCTTTTATGGCCTTTGCAAAACTCAGATCAAAACCGCGTTTCACGATCGAACAGTATCTCGAATGGGAGCGTCAGGCTGACGAACCAAGTGAGTTTGTTGACGGTGAAATCTACGCGATGGCCGGCGAGAGCGGGGCTCACGCGGACATTTCGATGAATCTTGCCGGTATGCTTCAGAGCCAACTAAAAGGGAGCGAATGTCGGGCGAGAACCAAAGATACAAAGGTTCGCAGCGGTGCAGTGAAAGAACAATTTGGCCGGGGGATGATCTCTTATCCTGACATGGTCGTGATCTGCGGTGAGGTTGAATATCACGACAACCACAAGGATATTATCCTGAATCCGCAAGTAGTGTTTGAAGTGCTCTCCGAATCCACCGAAGAATTTGACCGCGGAACGAAATTCATGCGGTATCGAACTTTTAATCCGACACTGACCGATTATATCCTTATCGCCCAAAACGAGCCGCACGTCGAGCATTACCGCCGCCGCGAGAACGGCGAATGGCTGTTACGTGAATATGACGGCCTCGACCCCGCGTTGACAATTGACTCTATTAACTGCACGATCCCGCTCTCCGACCTTTACGACCGCATCTCATTTGAATAACTTTCGCTTGTCGCACAGATGAATAGGAAACTGAATCAATCGCTTGCGATAACTGCGGAAAATCGGGAATCAGGGTTATCCATGTCAGCCGAAGCTACGGTGCCGGAACAGAGCTGCTTGCGATAGAAAATGTCCCTGTCGTCTCCTGCCCTGATTGCGGAGTGTGTAGAATGTGTCCGAATAGCCGGGAGCGTGTGAAGCATGCGGTATAGGAGTTTCATCGTGATCTGCCGCGTGTTTCACACGCTCGATGTTTGTTGTGTCGTATTCTACAGGTTACGCTGCGCTCCACCTGTAGCTAAAGTTATCTGGCGTGCTCCGCACGTTGCTAAAAAAAGGATCGCGGGGTCAGGCACCGTGATTTTTTTGTCTGGGGCGAGATCACGAGTTGATAAGCGCCGGTAACACTTAGGACGTAACTGGTGTAAGCAAACAGATCGGGCGGCCAAAGTAATAGCTCGCTCATTGGCAAGTTTGGCAGCAGACGTTCCGCTAAGTCCTCAGCGATTAAAAAACTGTCTTCACTTTTTCGATTACCTTTCATAATGACAGATTCTGACGGTGAAGGGCCTGAGTTACATCGAGGGGGAAGCGATTCAACCAGAATCAATCCAAGATTAACCTTGCTCTGCTCTTTGACCCGAAATGGGTTCTCCCGCAATCGGATAATTGGTGCCTTGATCGTTCCAGCCGCCATTGTCTTGGTTGCATTGATTCGCCAAATCTAGCAGTATTTTCAGGCGGCTTGTCAAATGCTTCTCGCGTCTCACTGCCGTTTGGCCCTGACAATTCAAAATGTACACGCTTACATTTTGAGCTTGGCAAGTTGAGCGATCGCCACAAAAGTATAAGTGAAGGCTTCTAATAGTGGTCCAAATATAACGCACGTTGAGATGGCAATTGCGACACCTACCTGCTACTGACCCAAGGAGAACTTATCCGCTTTACTCGTTGCCATTTTCTCAGTCGTGAACCACATTGCATATAGCCAAGAAACGGCGAAGGCCAGATATCCGACCCCGGAGTAAACAGCGATCATCTGCCAAAAAGTGACGACAGCTTTTACGTATTCAATCCTCGATGCAAGAGGGATCGTAACATCTGAAATTGAATCAAAATTGTCGCCGGATGATCGGGCAATAAGCGTAAGAAGAATTACTAATAGAAATCCCGTTGCTGATACAACTATGCCCATGTGCGGTTTTTCAGGTGGGAATAACCAACTGAGAACTACCCCCAGAAATATCATCGGAGCGAGCGAGCAAGTAAATAGGGCTACTTGAGAATGCAAAGCCGGAAGGAGGGGAAGCAGGGGCAATAGAAAAAAAACGGACCCGCTCGCTAGCCAAAGCCACTTTCGACCTTCGAAGGCTCTCGCTTTGTACTTAACGTGTGTAATAAGCTTCGGATCTAGAAACATAGGCCCGGCAATCGCGACGTAATAGCCGACAGCGCTAAACGCAGATATACGTAGGCAAAGTGAAAGGTCGATCATACTGTCCTCCTTCTGACAACGATATAGTTAACCAAGTGGCACGGTATTTTTTTTCTTCGGAACGGCCTCGACGTGGCTGGCGGAGGCCCAGGCGGCTAGGGCGGCGGGGTTGGTGGCGAAGACGTTTGGGATCATATAGCCGATGCTGCGTTTTATTTGCATGGCTTCGTTGACCTTTTGTTTGACCTCGGCGGTACCGGCGACCTTGAAATCGTCGGCTGAGGCGGCGGCGCTGAAGGCGGCATCGAATGCAGCGGCACCGGTTGCGAGGTCTGATTTCCACGATTTCGGGGCCATGAACGTGATGAGCAATGTTTCCTCGGCGGCGTCGCAGGCGATAAAGCTATTTGCTTTTGCGAGCAGATCAGCGTCGTTAAGGTTTCGGTCAAAGCGGAAACGAGCCTGCGTGCCGGGGTTGGTCGGCTCGGCAGCACGGGCGGCGTTTGCGGGTGCCGTGAGCAGGTCCATCAGATCTTCGCGGTCGATGGATTTGAGGCCAAACTGCTGGGCCGATTCGCCAAACCCGGCGGACTGTTTGCCGGCGGCTGTCTCGGTCTCATCGACCTTTGCTGCCAAAGCGGCGAAAAGCGTCTCGATCATACTGCCGGCCGGGACCGAAAAATCCTTGCCAAATTGCGCACTGCGTTTGCACGACTCGTAGCGAAAACGGTCTTTATCATTCATTAGCGTGAGGGCTCCTATCGGGTTAAATTTTCTCGGTGTTCTGAGATGTTTGCAACCATACTAGCTTTTTTTACAGGTGTCAAACCTTTTTCCATCCGAGGAAGTGGTCGCCGTCGAACCGTCAGCGGTTATTACTAAGGTGGAACTACTTATTCCCAATGTGGAAGCGGTTTTTTCTTGGGTGGAGGTGCTTTTTACTTCGGTGGAAGTGGTTTTCGCGGTGATGCAAGTGGCTTTTCCGTAAGAGAAGGTGGTTTTTGCGGTGGTGCAATCCGTACGGCTAGGGAAAGCCCGAGCGTTGAGCTCTGTGGCAGTCGCTATCGGATATTGGGCAAACGATTGCGGCAAATTTTGGGCTGAAGATTGCTGACGGTATCAGTTTCGCGAACGACATCCGATCAGAGCGGTCGGTGTAGCCCATCGGTCGAGGTGAGTCGGGGTCTCGAAAGGTTCGATCAGCCGTCGCAGTTCAGGTATTTTACTGTGGTCATGATCAAACAGAGGTCCGGCTTGATCAATGACAAGCATGACCTCAAGGTGATACCGGAAACATATTCGTAGTATTGATTTCACGCGACCTTCGGATTTCATTGTCGCTTCAAATCAAAGAGGCGGAAAGGACTGATAAATTTCTCGGGAATAATCAGTTTAGATTGAGAGCTGGGCGGGTAAACTCGTTTAGCGCTCCGAACCGGAACCTACACGGCCGTCCCGCATATGCCATAACTCGATCATCTCTTCGGTAAATTAACGGAAAAGCTGGCGTTACACGTTCGGGCACTAATGTGTGAGTGGTACAACGTTTGCATCTCGTCGTGAGTCGGGAGTCTTTTGGGCACCATACGAATGCTGAGTTAGTCGATCTGGGTCATCATTCCTCACCGCCTCGTTAGTGCTGTTCCAAAAGTCCGTAGCAAAAGGCAACCCTTATCGGGAAACCGGACCGTTCTAACTCAGTTTCAGGTCGGTTTGACGCGTGCCCGTTGACGGCTCGACTGACATTGCTGATCGACGGCTGGTACCGACTTGGCAATTCGATATTTCTCAACCGGAAACTCAAATTATATGATCGCTCCACTACCATTAAATGAAAAAGCTAGGCTTGCCGCACTTCGTGAGCTCAAAGTACTCGATACCGACGACGAATTAGAATATAACGACGTGGTGCTTATTGCGTCGCAACTATGCGGTACACCGATCGCGCTGATATCGCTGATCGACGAAGATCGGCAGTGGTTCAAGGCCCGGATTGGTCTCGATGCACGCCAAACCCACCGCGACCTCGCATTTTGCGCACACGCCATACTTAATCCAAGTGAGACCTTCGTCGTGGAGGACGCGAGCAAGGACGGACGTTTCGCTGACAACCCGCTCGTGACCGCCGATCCGCACATAAGATTTTATGCCGGCACTCCGCTCACGATTAAAGGCGGAATAGCTTTGGGCACACTTTGTGTCATTGATCGAGAGCCGCGCGAGCTCAATCGTATCCAAATTAGGGCGTTAGAGGCCCTCGCACGGCAAATATCGCTGCGCTTTGAATTACGGAGCATGGCCGATGAGCTTCGTCGAACAAATGAGTCGCTTAAGAATCTGTCGCTCACTGATGAATTGACGGGTATCTATAATCGACGGGGATTCTTTGTTCATGCCGAGCAACAGCTCAAGCTGTATCGCTCGCGCGAGTCGCAGTATAGTATGTGGCTACTCGCGAGTGACATGGATGGACTAAAGTATATCAATGACACCTTTGGCCACGACGAGGGATCCGAAGCGATAAAGGCAGTTGTCGATATCATGAAACTCAGTTTTCGGGATGCCGACATTGTCGCCCGAGTTGGCGGCGATGAATTCATCGTTCTGATTCCCAACTGCAGTGATGAGACAGCCAAGCGCCTACCCGGTCGACTCGAGCAGGGTTTCGCTAATTACAACGCGACGAGCGGCAAACCATACAAGGTCGATATGAGCGTGGGTCTCGTGAAGGCGGAATTCGAGTCCGATGAACTGATTGCCGACCTATTAAACAGAGCAGACCACCTGATGTATGAGGAGAAATATCGTCGGAAGAATCGCAGACAGGCTTTCGCCGAGCCGTCTCCTGGTTTCGCTGCTATCATCTCGTCCTAAACATTGATCTTTGATCCGCAAAGTCAGTTTGATCCTCCTAAAAGATGGGCGTTGGTTAAATCAATTTTGATGTCGAAGCCCGTCTTATTTTCAAAGAGACAGTTCGTAGTGGTGTCTCATAGGTCTCAAACGTGGCAATGGAACACAAATCAATAAGTAACAATTCAATCCGCTCAAACCTGCGCCAACGCATCTTTCGGTAAATGACTTTGTAATACGCGTTCGTTTCCTTTCGCGTGAGCACCGTAAGCCGGTGTTTTTTTTTGCGTCGGCAGTGTCCGTCGACCCTTTCAATTTTGAAAGGTTTCTCGGTTGGCAATTGAACTGGCGGCAGATATCGTTCGGGTGGTGCTCCTAATGAGGATGTCGTCAAGTTGTACAAAAGGTTGCCAGCGGCTGGAATAGGAAAACCGGACGAATCGCGTGCGGCAAACGGACAATCGATCATACAAACGGAAAATGCAGCCTGACGAACGGGGAGTTTGGTTACTGGTGCAAATGGTTTAAAGTACAACAAATTAGGTTGGAGTAAGTATATGAAATTTCTGGCGTTCAGAATCGCATTTGTGCTTTACGTTGTATCGGCTATTGCGGAATTTTCTTATCCTCAGTCCGCGAACGGCGATCTCGCGGCGTATAATGATGCGCCTTCGCGGCTGCGGGGGGTAATTGAGAGGTTTGATGCGGACGTGTCGATCCTCAACCGGTTCTATACCGCCCAGACGAGCCCAAATCGATCGGCGAGGTTCGCGCAGCTTTACGCCGATGAATTGGCAGTGCTTGGCGGCCTGGATTTTGATAAATTGAACCACGACGAGCAGGTCGATTACCTGCTGTTCAAAAACTATCTCGGACACGAGCAAAAAGAAAATGCGAGGCACGACGCACAGCTTGCGGAGATGGCGGCGCTGATACCGTTCGCGCGGACGATCAGCGATCTCGAGGACGCGCGACGGACGTTTACGGTCGTCGACCCGGCCAAGACTGCGGCGTTATTGAATGATCTCGCTAAGCAGGTGGAAATGTTGCCAACCAAAGGTGACCTTCGAGAAGCGTATACTGGAAAGTCTGTCAAACGCACGGTGGCGAACCGTGCCGCACGAACGGTAGGTGAACTGCGTCGGACACTAAAGAACTGGTACACGTTCTACAACGGCTACGATCCGATGTTCACGTGGTGGTGCCAGTCGCCGTACAGGGCGGCAGACGACGCACTCGCAAAATATCAGACGTTTATCACTGAAAAGCTGGTCGGCATCAAGGCGGACGATAAAACGACAATCATCGGCGACCCGATCGGGCGGGAAGCGTTGATACAGGAATTGCAATTCGAGATGATCCCGTACACGCCCGAGGAACTGGTCGCGATCGCGAATAAGGAATTTGCGTGGTGCCAGGTTGAGCTGAAGAAAGCGTCGCGGGAGATGGGCTACGGCGACGACTATATGAAGGCGATCGAGGCCGTCAAGCAAAAATACGTCGAGCCGGGCCGACAGGCGGAGCTGATCAAGAAATTTGCGTACGAGGCGATCGATTACGTTGAGAAAAATGACCTTGTGACCGTGCCGAAACTCGCCCGCGATGGGTGGCGGATGGAGATGATGACGCCGGAACGGCAATTGGTCGCTCCGTTTTTCCTCGGCGGCGAGACGATCCTCGTGTCATACCCAACGCCCGAGATGACCCAGGAGCAAAAGATGATGTCGATGCGGGGGAATAACCCGCATTTTGCCCGTGCGGTGACCGGCCACGAACTCATTCCCGGCCACCATTTACAGGGTTTCATGGCCGAGCGATACCGGCCTTACCGCGGTGATTTTCGGACGCCGTTCTCGGTCGAGGGTTGGGCGTTGTATTGGGAGTTTTTGTTCTGGGATCGGGGATTTCACAAAACGCCCGAGGACAAGATCGGAGCGTTGTTCTGGCGTTCGCACCGGGCGGCGAGGATCATATTTAGTTTGAACTTTCATTTAGGGAACTGGACGCCCGAGCAATGCGTCGATCTGTTGGTCAACAAGGTCGGCCACGAGCGCGACAACGCTACGGCCGAGGTGCGGCTCTCGTTCTCGGGCGACTATGGACCGCTCTACCAGATGGCGTACATGATGGGCGGACTGCAATTTTACAACCTGCACCGCGAACTGGTCGATTCGAAAAAGATGACCGACAAACAGTTTCACGACGCGATCCTGCACGAAGGCCAGATCCCGGTCGAGATGGTGCGGGCGATATTGACGAACCAAAAGCTGACAAAAGATTTTAAGACGAACTGGCGTTATTATGGCGGCCTTGAGAAATAGAGCAAGAACTAGTTTTCCGGCCCGTCATACATCATATGAAAAAACTATTTATCGTTTTGTCTATCGTTGCAGTGAGCTGTGTGATCGTGAACGCACAGTCCCATTCGAAAAATAATTCTGTTGCCCGGGTTGCTGTTGAGATAACCAAGGCGTTTTCGTCAGGCTCGCTGAAAAAGCTTGATTCGAAGCGTCTGTTGATTGGCGATCTGAATTTGACGATCGAAAATTCGAGCGGCGACATCGGTTCTAAAGAATTTGAATACAAAGCCTTTCGCTCATTTGCCGGATTGGGGAAATGGCTAAAGAAGAAAGAGTATCAGGACGGACTGCCGTTTCGGGTCGACTGGCCGCTAACAGGTTGCCGAAATGGACACTGCACATTTTTTCAGGACGGCGGCATTCTTCACAATCACGTTTATATGACCGGCGTCGATTTCGGTTACAGAAATGGGCGACTGTACATTAGATCGGTGCGATTGATTTATGGATAATTTGGCCGACCTTTGGCGAAACTTATGCCACGGATCTACGTAACTAGAATTATTCAAATTATGAAAAATCTACGGTTTAAGTCTTTACACTTCATTGTTTTTCTGTTTTTAGCGAGCTCCCTCGCTTTTGCGCAAAAGCCGTCTATAGACGAAAAGAACGTCCGCTCCGAGATGGGCTTTTTGGCGAGTGATGCGATGCAGGGCCGCGGCAGCGGGACTGTTTTCGAGCGTATCGCCGCCGAGTATATCGGTTCGCAGTTTATGCAGTTTGGGCTCGAACCAGCCGGGGAGATCGGGCCCGACGGTAAGCCGACCTATGTTCAGACGGTAGATATCAGCCGGGCGAGTTTTGCGGGCAGTCCGACGCTAAAGTACGCGTCTGCCTCGCTCGAACACGGAAAGGAAATGCTCGTTTTGCGAACCACGGCCGCAACCGCTGCCGGCGAACTGCAAAAGATCGCGTTTGGCGATACGCCGCGGGCCGGTGCGGCGGCATTTATCAAACTCAAGGACGGCGACGACCCGCAAAAGCTAATGCAGGGCCTGCAAAAGCTGATGTCGAGCGGAGCGACGATCATAATGATCGAAGAAACGCCGCAACTTCGTACCAACTGGGAGGCGATGGCTGCCCGAAAGATCTCATTCACCGTTCAGCCGAAAGGTACGGCCCTACTCGTGCTGAGCAAAGCATCGGCAGCGGCACTCTCTGCGGCCGCCGATGGGACAAAGGTGGAATTTGGTGGAACGCTCGCGGCCGGACAAAAGCAGCAGACCTGGAACGCGATGGGCAAGATCACGGGCAGTGACCGGACACAATTGTCCGAGATCATCCTGCTAACGTCGCATCTCGATCATCTCGGTGTCCGCGAGAATGCACCGGGTGACGACAAGATATTCAATGGTGCGGACGATGACGCATCGGGAACGATTGCGGTTCTGGAACTCGCCCGCATCCTGGCGAAGGGCGCCAAACCAAAAAGGACCGTGTATTTTGTTTGTTTCGGGAGCGAAGAGTCCGGCGGTTTCGGGGCGACGTACTTCGTCAACAATATGCCGTTCCCAAAGGATAAGCTGGTCGCTAATCTCGAATTTGAGATGATCGGCCGCCCGGATGCGGCGGTAAAGGCCGATGAACTCTGGTTGACTGGTTACGAACGCTCTAATCTCGGCCCGGAACTCGCGAAACGCGGTGCAAAACTCGTTCAGGACCCGCATCCTGATCAAAACTTTTTTCAACGATCAGACAATATCCAACTCGCACGTGCCGGGATCATCGCTCACACGGTCTCGAGCTTCGGCCTGCATAAGGATTACCACCAGGCAAGCGACGAGATCAAGACGATCGACTTTACGCATATGACGCGGTCGATCAATTCGATGGTGATGCCGGTTCAGTGGCTGGTCAATACCACGTTCAAACCAACGTGGAACGAAGGGAAGAAGCCCTAGGAAATTTGCCCACGAAAAACACGAAAGTCACGATACAGGGATGTCTGTTTTGTGCTTTTAGTGTGTTTCGTGGGCATATCTCTTACCTGGCCAATCGGTGGCCGAGCAGTGACATTGGGATAAACACCGCGAGCGATGCGGCCATAAACCAGATCGGCTGGCCGGGCAGCATCAGGGAATTTGCGACCCCGAGGAGTGCGAGCAGCACGCCGACAACGATCGGCAACGACATGCCGCGGCTCACCTGGCGGCTCATTTTCGTGACGATAAACCCGCCGACAAACGAGCCGAGGCTATAGCCGAACAGCACCACGCCATACGCCAGCGTCGAACCGTTTGCCATATATTCACGCAGTTTTGCCGGATCCCTCATTACGTCGCCTGACGGCGGCTTGATGTTGTACGAATTGATCATTTCGACGATCATGATCACCGCCGTTGCTACTATCAGTGCGACGATGACTGCGAGTATTTTGCGTCCCATATTGTCCTCCGGAGTTGATTTCTGCGAATTCAAGGTTATGGTAAGCCGTTTCGCCGGAAATTGAAAGTCCGGCGTCCGGGCATCCGCCATCTTGTTGGCTTGGGCCAAGGTGTCGCCGACGCCGTACACTGATAGAATCTGCGACGGGGAAGTCGGTTTTCTACCGGAGTTTGATAAGCTAAACAGATGCTGGTTCTGGGAATCGAAAGTTCGTGTGACGAGACGGCTGCGGCGGTAGTGCGGGACGGGCGGGAAATATTGTCGTCGATCATCGCGTCGCAGATCGAGATGCACAAGCCGTGGGGCGGCGTCGTGCCCGAGCTTGCATCAAGGGAACATCTGATAAAGATCCGGCCGATCGTCGCCGAAGCGATGAGTACGGCCGGGGTTGATTTCGCCGACATTGACGCAATCGCCGTTACTCAGGGACCCGGCCTGATCGGTTCGCTGCTCGTCGGCGTCTGTTATGCAAAATCGCTGGCCTACGGCATCGGCAAACCGCTGATCGGCGTCAATCATATCGAGGGCCATGTCTACTCGGTCGCGTTCGAAAATCCGCCAGTCGCGTATCCGGCGCTCGCCCTCATTGTTTCGGGCGGGCACACCAATATTTTCCATATCCCCGAGGCAGGCCTGTACAAGGTCGTCTCGCGTACCCGCGACGACGCGGCGGGCGAGGCCTTTGATAAGGTGTCTAAGATGCTCGGCCTGGGTTATCCCGGTGGACCGATAATCGAGCGGCTCGCTAGGTATGGCGATCCGAAGAAAATCAGGTTCTCGCTCGCAAAGATCTCAGACGGTCGCCCGGATCTCAGTTTCAGCGGCCTGAAAACCGCTGTCGCGAAATTTATGCGAGAAAATAGTGTCGAGCCGCAGTCACCCGACGCTCCGCCGCGGCAGGAGATAATGGACCTGGCGGCGTCGTTTCAGTCGACGGTGGTCCGCTCGTTGGTGGGTACGCTCGAAAAGCTATCGTTGGAACTACGCCCCCGAACATTGATCGTCGCGGGCGGCGTCGCGTGCAATCAGGCACTACGCGATGCCGCCGAAATCGCCTCGACGAAACTCGGGATCCCGGTTTATTTTCCGTCAAAGCACCTCTCGACCGACAATGCCGCGATGATCGCGGCCGCGGGCAATTTTCACTTGTCCCGGGGGGAGACGGCGGATATGCAAATGACCGCCGACGTGACCATGCGGCTCCAAAATCTCGAAAACGAAGACGCGGAATTGAAACGCCGAAAGGTACGATACCGCCTCTGAAGTTTTGATTGCCAACCCAAAGCTCCAACCGTTACAATAAGGCATACATAAGAATGAGGCTCAACGTCCCCCCGGGTCACATAGAGTGGATATTAAACCAATGAAAATACTAATTGCCGTGCGCATATTCTCGATCGCCGCCGTCCTCGCGGTTTCAGTGTTCGCCCAGGGCGTTGCTTCGCCGTACACGATGCGGCTCCAACCTTTCCTGACAGGACTGTCACGTCCTATCCTGGTGCGGAGCGCCAAGGACGGTTCAAAACGCCTGTTTATCGTCCAACAGTCCGGGATCATCAAAGTCCTACAGCCCGGATCGGTCACGCCGACCAATTTCATCGATCTCAGCAGTAAGATCGTTGTACCGACGACGTCGGGCGATGAGCGCGGCCTTTTGGGACTAACGTTTCATCCGCAATTTGCGACAAACGGGAAATTCTACGTCGGATTTACTCGGGTCGGTGACGGTGCGAATATGGTCGTCGAGTACAAAACCACGACCGGGAACGGAAGTTCGAACTCCGGCGATATCACGACCGAACGCGTGCTCCTGGCGGTGCCGGACCCGTTCACCAATCATAACGGCGGTATGGTTGAAGTTGGCCCCGACGGATACCTTTATGTCGGGATGGGCGACGGCGGGTCGTCGAACGACCCCGGTGCACGGGCACAAAACCCCGCTCAACTGCTCGGTAAAATGCTGAGGATCGATCCCAATATTCCGGTTGGTTCACCGGTGCCGTATCTGATACCTCCAACAAATCCGTGGGTCGGTGCGAATACGACCCGATGTGACGGCGGTAGCACGACGGCAGGGAATACGTGCCAGGAACTTTGGACCATCGGAATGCGAAATCCGTGGCGATATTCGTTCGACCGCGGGGGCACGAACCAGTTGTATGTTGCGGATGTCGGGCAGGGATCGATCGAGGAGCTAGATATCATAACCGCGGGCGGAAATTACGGCTGGCGCGTCTACGAGGGTAATCAGTGTACCAATAATGATCCGCAACTCTGCGCGGGCGGAGCGACCCCGATAACGCAGATCGCCCCCTTTTTTACGTACACGCATACGCTCGGCAGATGCTCGGTAACCGGCGGATATGTGTATCGCGGAGGTTTGGGCTCGATGCCGAACGGGGCATACACATTCGCTGATTACTGCTCGGGTGAAATATGGATGTGGAATAACAACGCGCAGACCTTGCTCCAGGACACGCCCCGCACAGTCGTGTCGTTCGGCGAGGACGAAACCGGCGAGATCTATGTTTGCTATGGCAACGGGCAGGTCGACAAGATCAGCCGGGCAAAGGCGTCCGCTGACTTTGACGGCGATCTCAAGACCGATCTGACTGTCTATCGTCCGTCCGAGGGCGAATGGTATGTAAATAACAGTTCGAACGGTACGGTCCGGGCGGCAAATTTCGGCATTTCGTTAGATATTCCAACTCCCGAGGATTTCGACGGCGATAACATCACTGATATCGGCGTGTTCCGGCAGTCGACCGGTTTTTGGTACTTTCTTCGGAGTTCGACGAATACGTTCGGAGCGATACCGTTCGGCGCAAATGGCGACATTCCCGCCGCGGGCGACTTTGACGGCGACGCCAAGGCCGATTTCACA
>JAYVUD010000454.1:0-6915 GCA_043788335.1 Chloracidobacterium sp.
CGGCATCGACGCCAGGGGCGACAAACAGACCCGTGCGGGCAAATGGCAGACGCTCGCCGCCGACGGCCGCATCCGCCTCGTCCGCGGCGGTTGGAACCATGCCTTCGTCGAGGAAACCTGCTCGTTCCCCAACTCCGCCCACGACGACCAGGTCGACGCCGTCTCCATCGCCGTCTCAATGTTCGAAAAACGGGCAGGGAAGCTATTAGTGTTTTGATGGAGTAAAAAGATGGAAAATTGTGAAAGTGAGAATACGGGAGAGTTTGTACGAGACAACGAAAAGCTGACAGCTGTCAGCAAATAGCTGTCAGCTAAAAGTAAAAATATATGAGCATTCAAATACGATCTGACTTATTTCTTCCTTTGCGAACCCCGCGTCTGTGCGTGAGATCAGCCGATCCGTCATCGTCAGCACGGCTCTCACCCAAAGCCGCCAAGACCGCAAAGGAAATCCGAAGAACAGAAACGAACATGCAAGATACAAACTTTTTCACTTTTACCCTTTTTCACTTTTCCACTTCGACCGCGCTGGACCGCGTTGCACGTGCGAGACGCCGGCGGAGTCCGGTATTTACGCTGAGCAAGGAAATCACCGATTCGGCAAAAAACGGCACGAACGCAGCGTGCCTCAGAAGGGAACATACACGAAGACGGCGGTCGAACGCCGCAGAATAATTTTGACGATATTGGGCGGATGTACTATGAAAATCGGTACCAATCCCATCAATGACCGCGGCGGACGCGATCCTGGCACTCTCGAGGGCCATCAGCATACCGCTGCCGGTAAACGGGTCGATGAACGCCGCGGCGTCGCCGACCGTGATCAGGCCGCTCGCGGGCACCAGCGTCCCGCGGCCAAAGCTCTGTATCGGCACCGCGAGCCACGGTTTGGCAACGACGGCGTCCCGCATCGCTTCGGCAGCACGTGCATTGGTGAAAACAAGCTCACGCATCACGCGTTCCGCATCGCTGCCGAGCCGTTTTGTATCCTCAGCGGAGGCGATGAAGCAAAGGTTGTAAAGATCGTCTTCGACGCGGTTACAACCGCCGTAACCGCCCCGGTAGACGTATATTTCGCATGCGGCGGGCATGACGCGGGCGCCCCGAAGATGCGTTTTGAACGCGACAAATTTTGCCGGTTGTTTGACCGCCACTTTTTCAAAACGGCGCGCCAAAGCCCGCGTCCGGCCGGTCGCGTCGATGGTCAATTTCGCCGAGATCGTGGTTTCGATGTTGTCTTTGGACTTTAACTTTATGCCCGTAACCCGTTCATTCTTAATGACCGTACCCGTGACCGAGGTTTCCTCGCGGACGTCGACGCCACAGACTCTCGCCCGTTCGAGCAGTTTGAGGTCCATCTCGGCTCGGCTCAGGCCCAATGCAAGCGTCCCCGCATTGCCGAACCACGCACTCTCGACCGACACGCCCTTACCATTGCGTGCAAAAAACATGGTCTCGCTCAGGTCGGTGCCGCCCGCCGCCGCGATCTCGTCCATGACTCCGAGTTCGGCAAAATGGATGAGACACTCCGGCGAGATAAATTCACCGCAGAGCTTTTCACGCGGAAACAGCTTCTGCTCGATCAACAATACGGTCAGCCCAGCGACGGCGAGGCGTATTGCCGCACTCGACCCCGCTGGCCCTGCACCGACTATCGCGACGTCGTATTTTTCACGGAATTCCGCCATTCTATTTCTTGCCGGACAGGATCAGACGGTACGCCCACGAACGCCGCACGCTGATCTCGCTAAGTTCGGCGTCGACCGCCAATCTTCTCAGCTCGGCGGGCTTAAAGCTCCGCAATATCGACAGCGCTCCGTCCTCACGCGTGAAACGCTGGAGCGTCAGGTAGCTTGCCATTCGGTAAAAATAGTACGCGACCGGGCGTCGGTGCAGATCGACGACAAAGATACGATGCCTCGCGACGCGGCTCATTTCACGCAGCAGGGTGACCCCATCGGCGTCCGACAGATGGTGCAGAAACAGCGAGCAGAACACGTAGTCAAAGCTGTCGTCCGCAAACGGCAAACGCAGCGCATCGCACCGCAGAGCCTCGATATCCCCGCGTTCCGACCCGCGATATATCGCCCGGGCGGCCTTGGCGCTGAGTTCGGAACCGACCAGAAAAGAGCGTCGCCCGGTCAGCCAACGGTGTACGGCTCTGATCAATTCACCCGAACCGGCACCGACGTCGAGCACGGATATCTGATCTCCGGCCGTCGCCCGCACATCACGCATCAACGGCCCGCGGAGCGCCCGCATTTCGCCGAACGCACGATGGATGTACTTCATCTCGCGGTGCCAGCGTGCGTATTCCTCAGGCGTGTAGTCGCCCGTGTCGAGGCGTTCGAGCTTACTGCTGCGCTGTCGGAAACGGCTGAACATATCAGTCCGCGTACCTCTGCAGCACGAGTGCACTATTTTTCGAACCGAACCCGATGCAATTGCACAGAGCGGTGTTCACCACGGCGTTTCGGGCAATATTTGCGACATAGTCGAGATCGCAATCCGGATCAGCTTCGTCGAGGTTTATCGTCGGGGGAATTATGCCAGTCCGCATTGCACACAGCGCCGCCCCGATGCCTGCAGCGCCGCTTGCACCCTGCGGATGCCCAACCTGCGATTTGGTCGCCGACATCGGCGTGGAATATGCGTATCCGCCGAGAGCGATCTTTACCGCGACGGTCTCGATCTTGTCGTTCAGGATGGTCGAAGTGCCGTGTAGATTTACGTAATCGACCTGCTCGGGCACGATGCCCGCGTCCTCTAATGCCATCGTCATCGCCCGTGCCGGTTCGATGCCCGAATCGTCCAAACGAACGCGGTGATACGCATCGCACGTCGCACCGTAACCGGTTATTTCGGCATAGATTTGGGCGTTACGCTTTAATGCGGTTTCGAGGTCCTCGAGAACGAACAGGTACGAGCCCTCGGCGGCGACGATGCCCGAACGCCCGACGGCAAACGGCCTTGAGGCACGATGCGGTTCGTCGTTCCAGTCGCGGGTCACGACCGTCATCAGGTTAAAGCCGGCCATTATCCCGGGGGCGATAGGAGCGTCGACGCCGCCCGCGATCATTACATCCTGACGCCCGAGAGCAATATGTTGAGCAGCATAGAAAATAGCATCCGTCGAACTGGTACAGCCAGTCGAGACCACATGGGAAAGCCCGCGAATACCAAATGCCATCGAGATCTCCGACGACAGCCCGCCGTGCGTCGACGACGGGATCGTGTAGACGCTCGCCTGCGTCTGCGGCCCGATGTACCAATAGGAATACTGCTTTTCGGTAAACGCCAGCCCGCCGCCGCCCGTACCGATCTCAACGCCGATCTTGCGCCGCTCGTCGAGCGTCATATCTGTCGTGTCGATGCCGGCGTCCGCCATCGCCTCGCGTGCCGCGGCCAGGGCAAGCGGAACCGTTCGGGCAACGTGCTTGCGGTCCTTGGGGTTGAGTTCGGCTTCCCAATCAAAATTTGGGACCTCGCCCGCGATCTGCACCGCCGACTCCGACGGGTCATACGCCGTGATCCGCCGCACGCCACTCACGCCCGCGTGCAGCGCCGCCCAAAACGCCTCGCGGCCTATCCCGATCGGCGTAACACAGCCGATGCCTGTGATCACCACTCGACGTGGACGCGAAAAGTTTTTGAGCATGCGGTTATTCCCCTTGTTCTACGGTTTGAGGATAACATCGCTTGGCACGTTGTTGAAATTCGGGTCAGAGTCAAATTAATGACGAGGATCAAGGTCTCGCAATTCCGAAACGAACCGCGCGGAATTTGTGATAATATTATCGATTAGTGGTAAGCGAAAGATTTGAGCGGACATCAAACTTGGGAGTGAGGAGCACACATAAATGCAGGTTGAAGTTCTAACGATTAAAGAAGTTGCGACATATCTCAGGCTACCAGAGGATGTAGTGCTCGCCGAGGTGTCGCACGGAAATCTTCCGGGACGAAAAGTAGCTGACACGTGGCGTTTTTTGAAAACCGCTATCGATGACTGGCTCAGAAGTCAGGACAGTCGCTCGATCATCCTCTCACAGTCTGGTGCATTGGCAGACGATGACCAAATTGAACAGTTTTTGAAAACTGTTTACGAAAGCACAGACCGAATGGCGTCAATCTAACGGGCTAACGGTCGATGTACATCCTGGACACTGACACTCTCACTCATCTCCACAAAGGAAATGAGAACGTAAAAAGGAATCTTGCTTCGGCAAGCGACTACGATTTTGCGATCACGATCGTAACAAAGGTGGAGATACTTCGGGGTCGAATAGATTTCCTGCTGAAAGCTGCTGATGGCGATCAGTTAACTAGAGCCCAGCGATTTCTGCTGGAGACAGAGAACTTGTTGGAACAATTGCCGGTCGTTGAGTTTGACGCCATGGCTGCAAAGAAATTTGATGAACTTCGCGTTTCCACCAAATTTCGAAAGATTGGGCGTAGCGACTTGTTGATCGCGAGTTTGTGTCTCACAAACAATGCGGTATTGGTTACGCGAAATGTTAAGCACTTCAGAAAATTCCCCGATTTGACGGTTGTAAATTGGGTGGACACGTAAAATGAGAAAACCCGTAATTGCCGGAAACTGGAAAATGTATAAGCTGCTCGGTGATGCCGTAAATACGGCACTGGAGCTCAAACCGCTGGTCGCGAACGCAAATCATTGCGAGGTCGTCATCGCACCCGTATTTACCGCGATCAAGACCGTCGCCGACCGTCTCGAGGGCTCGAACGTTAAGGTCGCCGCTCAAAACTGTGCGGTCCAAAACGAGTTTGGTGCCCACACCGGCGAGATCGCACCCTCGATGCTCAAGGACGCGGGGTGCTCGCACGTCATTATCGGCCACTCCGAACGGCGGCAATTTTACGGCGAGACCGACGGTTCGGTCAACAAAAAAGCCAAGGCGACCATCGCTGCCGGGATGACTGCGATCGTGTGCGTCGGCGAAATGCTCGCCGAGAGGGAAGCCGGAAATGCCGAAAATGTGGTCAAAGGTCAATTGGAATCGAGCCTCGACGGTTTGACAGTTGCCGATATGGAACGTATTATAATCGCTTACGAGCCTGTCTGGGCAATTGGTACGGGTAAAACCGCCACGCCCGAACAGGCTCAAGAAATGCACGGCCACATTCGCCAAACCGTTGCAAACACACACGGTCAGGGGGTCGCAGAGGCAGTTAGGATCCTTTACGGCGGTTCGGTCAAACCGGATAACATTGCGACGCTGATGTCGCAAACGGACGTTGACGGTGCATTGGTCGGCGGAGCAAGCCTCGAAGCGGCAAGCTTTTCGCAGATCGTCAATTACAGATAGTTGGAGTAAAGCGTTGGTATATTTTCTATACACAGTATTTTTTGCCTCGTGCATAATTTTGATCGGCGCGGTTCTACTGCAGCCGGGCAAAACCGACGCGGGAGCATTGTTCACCAGCAACGTATCGAGTTCGGCATTTAGCCCCCGCGGTACCGCGACGGTGCTTTCAAAGGTAACGATCGTAGCCGCCACAACGTTTATGCTGTCGGCTCTGATGCTGGCAATGCCCGCTCTCAACGGCAACGTCTCGGTGCTCTCGAGCAACCCTGACGCCCCGGCGGATTCGAGTATTACGTCGAACTCAAATTCGAGTGCGTCTGACGCCAATGCAAACAAGGCGACACCTGCAAATGCCAATGCCGCGGTACCGGCCGAGACCAACACGGCACCGGCAACGACCGCTCCCGAGGTAGTTGCACCTGCGGCAAATGCTGCAGCGAAACCCGCTCCGGCCAAGTCGGAACCGGTTAAAGCCCCGGCAAAGGCCCCGGCGAATAAATAGATCTTTGTAAACATTGTATCGACGCTGTTTGTGATCGAATTGTCGGCTAAATCCGCAATCCACAATTCGTAATCGATATGCTCAGGTGGCGTAATTGGTAGCCGCGCACGTTTGAGGGGCGTGTGGAGTAATCCGTGGGGGTTCGAGTCCCCCCCTGAGCACCATTTTAAGAAAGAGAAAGACGGGAAAAAAATCCCGTCTTTATTCGGAAAAAGATGTTGCATCACTGCAACGTCGTGCTATAATAAAAAGTATGAATGAGATCTCAGTCGTTAACGACCATCGTGCCCGTGCCCTCGTCCGTAAAGACCTCGGCGAGGACGGCGTTTCGCGTCGTGCCACTGATGACGTGGGCCGAACGAACACCTCGGCCGACCAACATTATCAGGCTTTCAAGCTTAGGTATCATTCCGCCGGTTGCACGGCCTGAGTCGATCAGGTGGCGGGCGTCGGATGATGTGATCTTTGACAACTTAGTACTTGCGTTAGATTCATCCAGGCAGATCCCGTTGACATCAGTCAGCAGGATCAGCTTTTCGGCCTTGAGTTCAACCGCGATCTCCGACGCGATCGTATCCGCGTTGATATTAAAAACGCGTCCATTATCGTCGGCACCGAGCGATGATATGATCGGCAAATAGCCGCTATCGAGCAGCGTGTTGATCAACGAGGCGTCAATATCGACGACATCCCCGACGTGTCCGTAGTCGACCGATTCGGTCGCGCCGGTTTCGCGGTTGAGCACATCTTTAGGCGGACGCCTGACGGCCCTGACCACGCCGCCGTCGACGCCCGAGAGCCCGACCGCTCTGATCCCGCGTCGTCGAAATTGCGACAGGATCTCGGTATTGATCTTGCCGCGAAAGATCATCTTCGCCAGGTCCAACGTATCGTCGTCGGTCACCCGGCGGCCTTCGATTATTGTCTGCACAACGCCGAGCTTATGAGCAAGTTCATTTAGCTGCTTGCCCCCGCCGTGTATCACACACACGCGGATGCCGACCTGGTGAAGCAGTGCCAGTTCTTCGGCCAGCGAGGCCAGATTCTCTTTGTCTTCCGTCACCTTGCCGGAAAATTTCACGACAA
>JAYVUD010000455.1:0-2225 GCA_043788335.1 Chloracidobacterium sp.
CCGGGTGTGGTAAGCGGGGTGATCTTCTTATTCTGGGCAAGATAGGAGATCAACGCCTGCCGGGAATTGCCAAACTTGGCGTTGATCGATTTGAGCTCCGCATCATCGAGCATCGCGAGTAATCGATCGGGCCCGTTCGGATACCCCATCGTCACGACCGTTTTGCCGATCGCTACTGAATCCGTCGTCGTATCGAGCGGCAAAACCGGGATATCCGGCGAGACAAGGTTCGGATCGATCGTCGCCACTCCGAGATCTTCGCTGATACCGACTTGTTGGACCTTGATCGGAAACGGCTGCGGAAAATTGGGAAAATAGACCACAAGCTTCTTTATGCGTGCCTTACCGCCCGATTGTTTGATCAATTGGCCGATCATTTCATCTTCTTCCCAGGGCTGAAGAACATGGCGATTCGTCATCAGATAACCGTTGCCGACGTGAAAACCCGTTCCGATGAAATCATATTCGATCGGTGTGCCGTTTCCTTCAGTCGTCAGGCCTTGTTTAGGCGGCATCGGTTTCGGGATGCCCTCCTCATTGGCTGCCGGTGTCGGTTCAAATGGATCGGGCTGATTTGAATAGGGATCCGGATATCGCAGCGTCTTTCCATTCTTGCGATCGACCAGATCATAGACCCCGACGATGAGGCAGATGCCGTTGCCGTAATCCAGTCTCAGATTCGGCGCGAGAGATTGACTCCTCAGCAGATCCTTGTTTGTCTTATCGATGTTGCCCATCTGCTCGTTATTCTGGGCGAGCTGGCCCTGGAGTTTTCGAATTTCTTCGTTTTGCTGCTCGGATTGCTGGCGGTTTTGGCGAAGTTCCCGATAGAAGCCGAATCCCAGATATAGAAAACCGCCGATCGTCGACACTGCCAAAACCAAAATGATCAGCTTGGTTGTCCACTTAATCTCCCGCAGCAATTCACGGACGAATTCGCGGAGAAACGCTTTCGCTTCATCGGGCCGGGTGGAGGCCGCCGAATCGAGTGCGGCTTCTTCGATGAACTGCGCCACATGGCGGGGCTCGCGGTTTGTTTTGATCAGCGCTGATTTTTTGGCGAGGGCAAAGAACGACAACAAAACGCCGTCGTCGCCGATCGAGATCGTATCCCCATCTCCTATCGCGAGAAAACGGCGGAGCGGCTTATCATTGAGTTTAAATTCGAGATCTTTTGAGAAATTTATGACGCGATAGATGCCGTCCGCACGCTCGAGTTCGAGCCATGTTCCGTTTTCGCCTAACTTTTCATTGCGGATCTGGAGATCATTCGTATCGTCCGGGCCGATACGGATACGTTCATCGGAGAAGAATTCGGTGAGTTTAGCCCTGCCGCTTGAGACGTGTATGATAATGCCGGTTGCCATATTCAGATTCCAGATAGCCTCAGTGTTTTACTACGATCCGGAACCGCGAAGCTCCAGGACCTACCGAAAACTCTCTGTAACCTACCTAAACCAAAAATCATGATAGCATAATATTATGGGAAATAAAGGATTCATTTGCGACAAGGAAAGGGTTTTGGAATTGGTCCCGGTGGCGGCGGCTCCGCTTGATCGCCACGTCTTTGTATGCAACGGAAAATCTTGTTCCGCCCTCGGCAGCGCAGAGGTTAAAGCTGAATTTCAAAGGCAGTTGCGGGGGAGGGAACTTGAGTACGGGAAAGAAAAAAAGGGGCGCAACCCGAGTGGTTCGATTCTTCTGACGGATTGCGGTTCGGTTGGTCTGTGCGCCGTCGGAACGGCGGTGCTGGTATATCCGGAGGGCGTCTGGTACGCGCAGGTCCGCGCGGAAGACGTGGCGGAGATCGTCGAGAAACATTTGGTCAACGGGGAACCGGTTGGCAGATTGGAAGTGAGCAACGAATCCTTGAAAAACCGGTGACGCAAACGAATGCAACCCGCCGTTATTTTGCAAAAAGATCTGACGCTGAAAGCGTCGAAAAAATCCCATCCTGGGAACGAGGGGTGGCCGGGTTTGGCGAACGGGGTGGTTCTTTCCGAAAAGTTTTCCAATCGCGTACTACATTGGAGAATCTTGCGAACAACCACCCCGTCAGCCGATTGCTGCCAATCGAATCGAACTTTGAAACAGATACTTCTCGCGCGTCGAATCCGGCAAATCACCTGATGCGAAACGTGATTTTGTAAGTCGCGTTTCCACGGGTGCCGCCGACGATAATCTTGTAATCGCCGTTGTCGGGGAGCGTACCTGACCAGTTCATC